>CAWUMW010000005.1:0-31520 GCA_963923415.1 uncultured Hyphomicrobiales bacterium
GTTCCAGCAGTCCCGATGATTGCCCCTCAATTGATGACGGGGCCATGGGGCAATTGTCAACCGCCCGTGTTGCCGGATGAGCGTTTTGTGCGCTTTATCGTGCCTGCTAGTGATCAAAAGGGTGTTGGGCCTGCTGCCTCTTTATTAGGGCCGGTCACTTTCGAGACGTCTTTAGACACTTCTGCTCAAGTTGGCCAAATGGGTACGGACGCAGTCAAGGGTTTGGTTAGCACGGACGCGTCAACGTCTGTTTTAGCACAATTGGCGCGCTCATTTGCATCTTCATCAGATGATACGGATTCAAATTCAACCAAGAATTCGACATCCGTTGTTCATGCCGATGCGCCTGGGCTTTTAGACACACCCTCACTCGATCTGTCTTCTGTTGCCTCATTAAATGGAAGTTCCGGACTAGCGATAGCGGATGTTGGAGCGCAGGCTGAGGGTTCATCAAAATCTACTCAAGATTTGTTTTCTTCAATTTTTGCTAAGCATGGCATTCCCTCAGCGGCAGAGTCTTCAACGTCTCATGAAACCGCATTCGCGATGGACAACGCCCCTTCTGTTGATTTGAACGCTTTTGGTCTGTCGCCTTTATCAGGCGGGGCGTTTCCTGTTCAACCTCTGTCTGCGCAGCATGCGACTGAAGTTGTTGCAAATCAGAGTGATGACCAGTTTGGTGACAAGGTACGCAGCGATTTGTTGAAATCTCTTGGTGCTTTTAAGTCCACCTCTTCTTCGGGGGGATTGGCTAATCAGATTTTTAACAGCAAACTCATTCTTGATCGCGCCACAGAAGAAGGTTTGAGCTTGGCCAAAGGCTTGCAAGCCTCTGTCGGTCAAGAAATGGCGCCTGTGCTTGATGCCGCTGTTGCGCCATCTTTTGCGAGTGCAGGTTTGGACTTTGGCTTTAAAGAGGCTCAACTTTCTGCACGCGCAGATCATGTGATCAATGAGGCAAGCCCTCGCTCATTCTCCAATGGCGGAGAACAGGAAGCGGGACAAAATCAGGGCCGCCAAGATGGCCAGCCACATTCACAATCTTCTGGAGTTGCAACCTCTGATATTTTGAGTGCAAACACACCTTTGAATTTGGATGATGTAAATTCTGCGGACAATGGACTTAGCAAAGATAAAGTGTCTCACCAAATTCATGATGAAGGACACCAGACTGTATCGGTTAGTGATGCAGGGGCTGGGGATTCAGCATCAAGTGCGGGGGATGGCCATGTGACTTATGCTAATTCTGCTCCCTTGGGCAGCACGTCTGGATCTCGTGAATCATTGATGGCGGTCACTTATGCGCTGTCAGGTCGAACACCTTTAGCAAGCGGCTCTGCTCTCGCTTCTGAAATGCGCTTTATGTCGCTGGGGCAACAGGTGATGGCGGCTTTAAAACAAAACAGTCAAGAAATTGAATTGCGCCTAAATCCTGCCCAATTGGGGCATGTTGTATTGCGTTTGCAAGTTGAAGGTCAAAAGCTGTCTATTCAGGCGCGGACTGAAAGCCAAATGTCAGATGATGCTTTGATACTTGGTGAAGATGGATTGCGTAGCTCATTGGCTGCGCATGGTTATCATTTAGACAAATTTGATGTATCGCATCAGGATGAGCGGCGTAAATCGAACCGTCCTGATCAAACAGAGTCTCGCGGACCTGACGCCTCAGGCGACGATCCGTTTTCTTTCGACCTCATAGCGTGATGCGAGGATAATATGGCCGGTCAGGAAGCAGCAGCTGAAGAAGAACCAAAGAAAAAAACCTCGATCGTTAAGATTGTCGTTTTTGTACTTGGCGGTATTGTACTTGTCGCACTTGGTGCGGGCGCAGGTTTTTTCTATGTGAAAATGACCGCCCCACCTGTTGAGGAAAATCCACTCGCGATTGTGATCGACAAAGGGGCAGCCGCTGCTCCAGCAGCCGATGCCCATGGTGGCGGTGGTGATAAAAAAGGTGAAGAGAAAAAAGATGCGCATGGTGGCGGTGATGGCCATGGGGGCGGGGATAAGAAGGATGCAGGACCTCCGGGTAAGGCTGTTCCTTCGACCGAACAATTTGCGACAACCTATTTCGAATTTCCTGGTAACTTCACCACCAATTTGCGCGGGTCAAAACGCTTTGTTCAGTTGAGCCTTGGTTTGTCTACCCAATATGACAAGCAGGTCATTGAAAATGCTCAGAAGCATGAAGTTGCGATCCGTGGTGAAGTATTGGCTTTACTTGCCGACCAAACCGAAGCCGATATGGTGGGTATCGCCAATCGCCGCAAGTTGCAGGAAATGTTCAAAGACACCATCAATAAGGTGTTGACTGAACGGGCCGGCTTCGGCGGGATTGAAAGTGTTTTTATCACCGCTCTCGTGATGCAGTAATATCCTCATGTCTAATACGCGCAAACTCAGCAATGAAGAAGTCAAGGCCCTGCTTGAAGGCTTACAAAGCGGGGCTATTGATGTCGGTCAAACTGCTGATGTTAAATATGAGCCCTATCAGTTTGGTGGAAGCAACCTTGAACTGCTCGGTGATTTATCGACTTTACGCCTCATTAATGCGCGTTTAGGCCGGCAAATGCGCAATGTCTTGATGCCTATGTTACGGTTTGAACCACGCATCAATGCCATGCCGCCTGAAACAATCACTTATGAAACCTATTTTAAAAAGCTTGATTCCTTTCTTAGCTTAACAACGGCGCGTGTTGATGCGTTGAAAGGAACAATTCTGATCACGATGCCGTCGAGGCTGATTTCGATCTTGGTGCAAAGTTATTTCGGCGGCAAAGGCGATGCTCAAGCGACGCGCCAGAACGAATTTACCCCGACCGAAGAGCGGATCATCCAAATTATTACAGATGGCATTTTGCGTGCCTTGGAAGATTCCTGGAAAGAAATCTATCCTTGTGAATTTGAAATGATTAACAATGAAACCAATCCTGCATTTGCCACTTTTGTGGAAACGCATGATCTGGTTGTGGTGTGCAGCTTTGTCTTGCAGCTTCCCTTCTCAAAGCCTGCCTCAATCGAAGTTGTTTATCCTTTGCAAAGCTTCAAACAAATCGCCTCACTGCTGCGTTCGAAAATTCAACGCACAGGCGATGGAACCGATGTTGAATGGGAACGCCGTTTGCGCGAAGCTTTGATGAGTGTTCCTATTAGTTTTATTCCTCGTTTGGCAGAGCCAACTGTGAGCCTTCCTGAATTGCTGCGTCTGCATGTTGGGATGGTGATTGAAATTCCTGCATTTGAAGAAGTGCATTGCTATGTCGAAGGACGGGAATTGTTTACCGGGATTATTGGCGAACAGGATAATAAAATGGCTGTTCGCATCAAAAAAACCGCAATGTGAGGTTGACCAATGAATGATCAAAATGTTGATGGCGGCGATGCCCCTTTTGCGTCCGCCCAAAATCTCAAACTGCTTGAAAGCGTCGAGGTCAAGCTGATCGTTGAGGTTGGTGGCACGAAGATTTCGATCCGCGATCTCTTGAAGCTGACCGAAGGGTCTGTGGTTGAGCTTGAGCGTCTTGCGGGTGAATTGTTGGATATTTCCGTGAATGGAACATTGGTCGCGCGTGGTGAGATCGTTCTAGTTGGTGAGCGGTTAGGCATTCGTGTAAGTGAAATCATTTCGCCGGAACAGAGATTAAGGAATCTCTAAAGCATGACAATTTTTGACGCAGCGATTGCTTTGTTGGTGGTTGCCATTGTGGTGCCACTGACGATTGTCGCGATGCGTCATCGTGATCGGTTGTTGAAAAATTTTGATCATAAAGATTTTAAAATCCGTTCATCATGTCAGATGGCTGATGGCGTACGTTTGACGCTCGTTGATATTGGAACTGTGACAGTTCTCTATGCTCAGAGTCGGGCAGGGCATGTTTCATTACAGGTCATGCCAAATGATACGACTTCTTCAGTCTTGAAGGAGGTGCGGTCATGAGACTAATCAAGTCAGTTTTATTGTTTGCGCTGTTTGTGTTTATGGGCTCATTTTCTGATGTAGCTTTTGCGCAATCGTCAGCATTTGATATGCCTATTTTGAAGTTAGAAAATGTGCCTGGCGGCGGACAAAATATGTCTTTGACGCTGCAAGCGCTGATTTTAATGACTTTGTTGACGGTTTTGCCGTCCTTGTTATTGGTGACAACAAGTTTCACGCGGGTCATCATTACCTTATCAATTTTGCGTCAAGCTCTTGGTACGCAGCAAACGCCGCCCAATCAGGTTTTGGTTGGTTTGGCATTGTTTCTAACCTTTTTTATTATGACGCCGACTTTTACCCAGATTAATGATGTTGCTTTTGTTCCTTATTCGCAGGGTCAAATCAATATTCAGGAGGCAGGGACCAGGGCTGCGGGGCAACTGAAAACATTCATGCTTCGACAAACACGCCAATCTGATATTCTAGCAATTGCTGAATTGCGCGGGGATCAAGCCTATAATGGCGTTGATAATGTGCCATTCGTCGTTGCCGTTCCTGCTTTCATTATCTCTGAATTGAGGACGGCGTTTACCATAGGCTTTTTACTTTTTTTGCCATTCTTGGTCATTGATATTGTTGTCTCCAGCGTCTTGATGGCGCTGGGCATGATGATGCTCTCGCCGATGCTGATTTCTTTGCCCTTCAAGCTGATGTTGTTCGTCCTTGTCAATGGATGGTCGCTGACTGTGACATCCTTGGTCGAGAGCTTCGCAAGGGTGCCATGAAATGGGTCTTGACCAATTCATTATTGTCGGGCGAGAAACCATTTATGTCGTGGTTATGTCGATTGGCCCATTGCTGATTGCAGCGCTTGCTGTCGGCGTTTTCATGGGTATTATCCAAGCGGCCACTTCAATTAATGAACAGACTTTGGCCTTTGTTCCTAAATTATTGGTTGTTATCGGTATCTTTATGTTGGCCGGACCCTTTATGTTTTCCATAGTGACGGGTTTTTTCCAAACCATTTTCACTGAAATAGGGAGGGTGGGCCGATGATCGTGCTCGACTCGCCCACACTGTTTGATGGCATGGTTGCTTTTTTACTCGTATCCATTCGTTTGGGGGCCATGTTTCTAGCCGGCCCGCTTTTTTCAGCTGCTGTTGTGACGCTCCCGCAGCGCATCGCCTTAACCATGGGTGTTACGATTGCTTTGTTTGGAACCGTTGATGTTCCAAAAATTGATTTTATATCCATGCAGGGCTTTATTTTAGTCGCGCAGGAAATATTAGTTGGGTCGCTTATTGGCTTTTTTATGCAATTTGCGTTTTCAGCGGTTACCTTTGCAGGGGAACAAATGTCCTCGGCCATGGGGCTGAGTTATGCCGCAATGGTGGATCCGCAGACTGGTGCTTCATCACCCGTTGTGGCTCAGTTTTTATCGGTCATTTTGATTTTAATTTTCTTGACCTTGAATGGGCATCATTTGTTAATCCGCGAAGTTGGGACAAGCTATAAGCTGGTCCCTATGGGTGAATTTAAGCTGACAGCAAAAATTTTTCTCAAAACATTTGAGGCTGGCTCTTTGATGTTCATCATGGCGCTCTTGATTAGCCTGCCTGTTGTCGTTGCCATGATGCTTGTTAATATTGTGACTGGAGTCGTGACCCGCGTTGCTCCGCAAATGAATATTTTTTCTGTCGGTTTTCCCATCACCATTTTGGCCGGACTGGCGCTTATGATGGTGATGATGCCGACCATCGGTCATCTGATGGCTGATTTGATCAATCAAATAGGTCTGCGCATGCATGATCTTATTCTCTCTGTTCAGGAGGGTTGATCATGGCTGACGATGATGAAGGCGAAGAAAAGACCCAAGAACCGAGTGCGAAACGTCAACAAGATGCGATTGAGAAGGGGCAAGTCCTTACCTCGCGGGATCTGATGGTGTTGGTTGTTTTGGCAACGGGCGGCATGCAATTGATGATGAATGGAAAATATTATTTTGACGAATTGGTTGGGGTTTTTCGTCAAGATTTGTTGTTTTCTGAACCGATGATGCGCGGTCTGCCTCTTCAAACGGCTTTGAGTAATGCTTTTGAGGGTGTATTCATCCCCTTTTTGATGTTTGCAGTTCCCATTTCGATCATGTTGATTGCAACGCAATATTTTTTTGGCGGATTACATTTTGTGATCGGTAATGCCGCGCCAAAATTTGATAAACTTGATCCGATTAGTGGATTTGGCCGTATTTTCGGCATGAATTCGGTCATGGAAGCGTTCAAATCGCTATTAAAGATTTTTTTGGTTGGTGCAGTAGGCGTTTGGTACATCGTTGATCAGCTGCCCGTCATTGTGCAGATGAATGTGATTTCATTCGAAAAGTCGCTGGTTGCAACCGGCACGCTGGTTATCAAGACATTTATGGTGCTTGTTGCAGGGGCTGCTGTTGTTGCTTTCGTTGATGCCTTTTATCAGTGGCGCACGTTTCGCAACAAAATGATGATGACCCGTCAGGAAGCCAAGGACGAATATAAGCAGGCGGAAGGATCGCCCGAAGTCCGGGCTAAAATTCGCCAAATGCAACGCGAATCAGCAGAGCGCGGATCAGTCGTGAATTTGTCCGATGCTCAGGTGGTTGTCACCAATCCAACCCATTTTGCCGTTGCTCTCAGATATGATTTTGAGGATGGAACAGCGCCTAAAGTTGTTGCGAAAGGCTCAGATCTGATTGCGGAACAAATTCGCGATAAAGCACGCGAGCTTGATTTGCCGATTTTATCTTATCCGTTATTGGCGCGTGCGATCTATTTTACCAGCGCGATTGGTCAAGAAATTCATACAGAACTGTATCGTGCGGTCGCTACGGTGCTCAGTTATGTGTTTCAAGCAGGCACAGAGGCCCCGCCGCCAGAGGTTGAAGTGCCTGAATCTATGCAATTTGATACGACAGGACGGAAGTTGGAGGGACGGCATGTCTAATCCGCGTCCAGTCTCTTGTTTTGGGTGTCGCTATTTTGTAATTAATCATGATATGAGACATCCTTATACTTGTCAGGCGTTCGGTTTTCGCTCACGTAGATTACCAGCGCTCGAAGTCGTGGCGAGTTCAGGGCAATCCTGTACGCGCCGGGAAGCCCAGCCACTTCGGAGGCAGGATGCGCCAGGAGGGATACGATGAGTACGCATGAGCCGGCGAAGGATGCGGAAAAGACACTTGCCGCGGTAGATGAGTCGATTCAGATCGCGCTTTCGGCTGCCGGGACTGCGACTGATGCAGCCCAGGAGCTGCAACGCTTGCGGCTGCAAGTAACGACCTTGATCGAAGGCTCTAAACGGTCCGGCATGGTGCTTCTCTATAGTGGGATCATTGTTCTGGTTATTGCCGGCATTATCCTTGTTGGGTCTATTTTGTTTTACCAACGCTCTTTGGCGCGCTTTGAAACGATTACCAATGTCAATCGGGAGGCGTTACTGGCCATTGCGGCTCAGATTAAATTGATGGGCGAGGTGGCTCATAATCTTGAAGAGGCAACGGCTGCGACCGGCCAAACTTTAATTGCCGTGTCTGGCCGCGAAGAAGAGCTGAAAAAGGCAATCAAAACGGTTAGTGACGCGCAGGTGACGTTAACAACCAAAATCGACAATTTGACAATTTCGAACGAAAAAGTGCCCGCTCAGGTTAAGCAAGCCCTCGATGAAGGGGCAAAAGCGAGCCAAAACGCGAATAATCAGCTCATCGAAGGGGTTAAGACGCAAATTAATGGTCTGAGCTCTGGGGAATTGGCCAAAAAGATTGACGCGATGATTGAGCAGCAGAAAACCATTAATGCCAAGGTTCCTAAACCGGAAGCGCAAGGGGCAGCTTCAGCGCGAGCGCGGTCCCGTAATCGTGAAATGGATAATGCGATCCGCTATCCGTAAGGCGCTTGGTGTCGGTTGCCCGCGAACGGCTGCGAAGGGCCGTTGGGGCTGGTCTGAGGAAGCTCATGAGGCCCGATTGGGACAGGACATCTGACGATGGCAATCTTTGATCCGGAAAAAGGTCCAGCTGCGCGGGTCGAAAGTACCGATCGCTTTACCCCTGCGGGCAAGATTGGCCTCATACCGGGCGATTTAATTTTTCAATTTGGCAAATATTCCGCCAGCGAGATTTTGGCGATGCCTTATTTGCTGCGTGAAATCGGCCGAGAAGATTGGTTGTTAGTCTATCGGCGCGGTATTTTGATGAAGTTGATTACCGGCGGCAATATGGAGGGGTGTCATTGTGTTCCCGCTTCGGTGCCGGAGGACATGAAAGCTCTGCCTGACGATAATGCCTGGATCCAGTATGAATATAATCTAAATGCCAATTGTGGTATGTTCATCCTGCCCCATCTTGTGAATCCGGCTTGGGCTTTGATGCCGTTATTGTTATTTGCCCGTTATCGACTGTGGAATTTGTTTGTTGCGGTCATCATGCTCTATCTTTTGGGCTTCGTCTTAGGGCCTTTTGTTCTGGCCTTAACCTATCTCACCACCGTTATTTTATGTGCATTTGGTGGCATCGCTCTATTACGGGATGCGGCCTATAAGCAGGGTTATATTTATTTTGGTAAAATTTGCGTGTTGGATGAGGCGGATGTTGACCGGATCGAGCTCATGGCAACCCGCTATTCGGATGCAATGCGCGAGCAAAGCAATCTCGAAGCCGAAATGATGTAAGATCCAAGCGGGTCGGGCTTATCGGTTTCCGTGGAAAAGGATAATCGATTCAACAACTTCCAACGGTAGGCCGGTGCGATTGACAATCTGTTCCGCGGGCAAGCCTTTGTGAACCAAGCGGATGGCCGCCTCAACCGTTTCAGGATTTTCCCGATTGGTTAAACCGTGATCACGCAATTGCATTTCCAGTGATTTGACCTCGGCCTGCATCATCCGCAGCGTATCAGCCATAGAGGCTTCTTGTGCGACCCGGGCGTGCAAAAATTTGCGATCAAGATCGGTAAATTTATCCGTCAATATTTTTAGATTGCTATCGATCCCGTTGAGCTGGCGGCCCATAACAAAAACCCGCCATGTCGTCACCAGCAAGGCTAATAAGGCGACCATGACAATCAAAGCAGGAAAGATAATCTCAGACGACATCAAGGAAGGTTCCTAGTCAAATTCAAGATCAAGACGATATTTTAATCTCTATACTACCCAATGCGCTTAAAATTGGGAGAAAATCCTACCGTTCTTGAGCTTTTCCGGGGTGCTATTCAAGAAGGTGGTTAATGGAGGCTCAAATTAAAGCAAGGCCCAATCAAGTCCTTAAAGCGATAAGAGTTTGAAAAGACAACATAAAAATAGTGTTATGAGTGAAATGTAGAAACAAAAAAAGCGCCCACAGGCGCTTCATTCTGTCTACCCACGAGTAAGTGCTAAGACTTAGCGGGCAGAAGCAAAGTCAACTTCAATCATCCGATCAGCCAATTTCTGGAAATCAATCGGATAGGAGTTATTGCGGATCGCATCACGGATCCGGTCAACCTTAGCGCGGTCAATCGGAGCGTCAGTTTTTTGGCCACTGTAACGCGCAGTCGTGACTTCAACCGTTGCTGATTCAGCGAAGAGCTGATCCAGAGGGCCGGATGATGCGGCTGACGTCCCAGCAGCTGCCGCCTTCGCATTTCTCTGCGAAGCAACATCCACTTGTGTCAATTTGGCGCGAAGACCGTCAATCATGATAAAACCTCTCTTGGGTAGAAGAACGGCCATTTCATTAAAAACTTTAGCTATCTAGGCAAAAATTTTGTCGAAATCAAACCGAATCTATCCCCTACTTTTCACTTTACCAGAACAGTTGCTCCAGGTCCAAGCTTTCCTGTCAATTTAACCCCGGTTTTTGAGTTTTTAACAGTTATTAAATCACCTTCATAACCGTCAGTTTCTGCTTTTCCGGGCGCGATTATCTCAAAACCTGTTCCATTAACGATAATTGTAATATTCTCACCTTTGAGAACTTGCGGCGCTTTCGCCACATTACGGGTGTTGAGAATACTGGATGGGCCAACATTGGCCGTTAAGCGAAGGCCCACGGCCTCTTTAATGGTCCGAAATGCCGTTGTTCCGGGAGATTGAGGCATAGACCGCACGTCCAACATATCGGCCGTTAAAATGGTTCCAGCCGTTAAATCAACGCGCGGAACGACCACGGGATAGGTGGGATTGACGCTTGCTTTCTCAATTTTCTCAGTGGGTTCTAGCTTTTCAATAGGGTCTTGCGTCTCAATGGGTTGTTTTGATTGAGGTGCAGCCATGGTTTGCTGCGCTGGCTGGGGCAGTGCTTGGGCAGGGGGGAGGGCTGGTGCGGGTGCTGCGCGTGTTATTCCAACAGCTCCGTTATTCGCTAAGCCATTGTTTTCAATGCGGATTGTATAGTCCCAAGCAGAAGGCCCCTTGCAATGGACGATATAGCTATTTGATCGCGCGCTGCGCGCCGTGATTTCTGGCGTATGGGCACAGGGTGCCAAACTCAACCGCTCATCAACGGGCCAGATGTCCCGATCTTGCGGGGTTGGTAGTCCACGATTGGCCATAAATTCTCTGACAAGTGAGCGAATGTCTTCCGCACCGATCGGCTTATCTTGCTGCGCAAAGACCGGGCAGGCACCAACTACGGCAGCAGCCAATCCTAACAGCAAAGCCAAAGCAAAAGGGTACGGACGAAATGGGCTCATTGCATTAAAACAGCGGTAGCGTTGCGGGTTACGACCGGTTTTGGCTTCATCATCCGGGCTACAGAGGTGGTTGGACCAGTATTTTCGATCACCATCAACTGCCAGCCTTGCCCCTTTTGTCCGGGGAACTCGACCAAGAAATAGTCGCCAGCCTTGATCCCATTGCGGTTGCCAACGGATAAGCGAGCATTATTGCCTGAAACTTCGATAACCCGGGCCCGAAGTGGTTGGCATTCGAGCATGTCTTGCAGACCGTCCGCGACTTTATCCCACAGGCCCTCAAAATCTGCTTTTTCGATCAGGGTTGTGTCGTAATTGCTGCCCCATAAACGGTTTTTTATTGGAATTTCAAGGGTTTTCTGGACGGTGGGAGCCATTTGTCCGGTCAATGTATCTGTTAACCGCAAGGTGACGGTGGCTTTTAAGGCTGTCATATTCATCGCGATATTGTCGTGGCGGCTCCGTTCAACAACCAAAGTGCCAGCCACCGCATATCCTCCCACCATATTGATGGGAACCTGTCCGGTAAGAATGCTTTGATAGGCGTTCGGATTGGATTGGCGGGATGTTTGATAGAGCGAGCGGCGATCTTCGAACCGAAACCCCTCACTATCGACCATCTTATAGAGCGCGCGTTCGACACTGTCCTCGGCTTGTCGTTGCACATGGCCAGACAGGCCGGGCGCCACATTGACGGTCATGGAACGTAATTCTAAATCGAATTTCCTGCCGGTTTTGCACAAATCATCCTTGTTGTCGGCCAGAGCTTCGATGGTGACAACATAGCGGCCACCCTCGCGTTTTTCATCGACAACCTGATAATCCCGGATGCGTCCTTGCACCAGAATGGAGCTTTCTTCATTCGCCACGCCGAGACTCGACATATGGCTGGCCCCACGCACGGAGGATTGCCCTTGGCCGGCCGCATCATAAAGAGCTTCTGCAAGCGCCGCTTTTCGTGCAGAGGCAATATCATTGCCCACGATTGCTGCGGCCCCGCGTGCATGGACGACCCGGGTTGCTGCACAAACATTGAACGTACTTAGCACTAATAAAAAAAGCGAAAAGATAAAATTAAACAGGACCTTGCCCATTTAATTGCCTCCAGTGGAATTATCATCGGGGCGGATAATCGTATTGCCAATAATTGTAATTCTACTTTTATTTTTTATGTCTGAAATATTCGGCGCTGAAGATTTTGGGGCGTCCTGAAGATTAATCATTACAGGCCCGCCATCAGTTGAAGAGTATATGCCATTATTTGATTGTCTTGAAAAATTAGGCTCGCCTCTACCAGCGACTGAACTGCTAGCGATTTGCCCCGTTTCCGGTCCGATTTCTAGGATCGTCTCATAAACATTAGAACGGGTGGGTGTAATACTGACCACACGCGCACCGCGAACCAAACCTTGAACGGTGGCGCGTGTTGTATCGGCTAACATGGTCGTTTCGGCTAATGAGGAATAGGCATCTATGTTCATGCCATGAATTTTTTCAGCCAAATCCCGCATCGCCATCAATCGTGATGCACGGATCGCCATCAATTGCTTCTGCGCAGCTGTTTTGCCGGGTTGGTTGGATACTGTGGCATAACCAATTCCGCGGATAGGGCCAGCGGATTGGGATGATAAGCCCGAACCATCAAGGGTGGCCGCACAGCCCGAAAGCATTAGGGAGGCCAGAACAATCGCGCACGCTTTTTTCACGGAACATTACCTTTAACAAACTCGACCTGCCAACGGGCAAGCAAATAGCGTGCCGAGAGGTCAATAGGGCTGAAAAGCCTCTGGCATGGCCTTTGCTTTGGGTCATTCAAGCATAAATGAGTATGCGTGCGACGTGTTTTTTGTCGGTTTTTCGCCACAACGGTGACGGAATTCCGACGGTTGGAGTAGAGTGAGTGTCGGAAGCGGTGTCGAATTCTCAACAGTTTGGTCTGGGGCGTTTAGCCCAGACATCCATGTTGCCGATGGCCTTGATCGCCTTCATTCTTATGATGGTGGTGCCCATCCCGGCTGTTTTGCTGGATGTTTTCTTTACTGCCAATATTTTATTGTCGCTTTCCATTCTGATGGTCAGCGTGAATACATTCCGCCCGCTGGAATTTTCTTCATTTCCCACGGTCTTGCTGTTTGCAACCATTTTGCGCCTTTCTTTGAACGTCGCTTCAACACGTGTGGTTTTGGTTCATGGCCATCACGGGACGGATTCAGCTGGCAAAGTGATCCAAGCCTTTGGTGAATTTGTGATCGGCGGCAATTATGTCGTCGGTTTGTTGGTGTTTGGCATTTTGATCGTGATTAATCTGGTGGTGATCACCAAGGGTACGGGGCGTGTTTCGGAAGTGACGGCCCGCTTTACCTTGGATGCGATGCCGGGCAAGCAAATGGCGATTGATGCCGATTTGAATGCAGGCTTGCTGACACCAGAACAAGCGCGCAAGCGCCGCGCTGAAGTCGGACAGGAAGCAGATTTTTATGGCTCCATGGACGGTGCCACGAAATTTGTGAAAGGCGATGCCATCGCCGGCCTTTTGATTCTTGCTATAAATATTTTTGGTGGCTTGATTATCGGTATGGCTCAACATGGATTGAGTTTTGATAATGCTGCCCACACCTATATCACCTTAACAGTGGGTGACGGTCTGGTTGCTCAGGTTCCCTCTTTGTTGTTGTCTATTGCAACCGCAGTGATTGTGACGCGGAGCTCTGGCGGTCAGGATCTGTCCGACCAATTGCGCCAGCAAGTTGGGATGCGCCGCGCTTGGTGGCCTGTTGCAGGCATGTTAGCTTTGCTTGGTTTGGTCCCGGGCATGCCTAATACAATCTTTTTGCTGGCCGCAGCCGGTGCCGCAGCTGTTGCTTATTTCTCAACCGATGTCTTCCCGACAGATGATGGGATGCCCGGTGCAGACTCTTCAGCTCCTGGTGGCTCTGCGGTCGCAGGTCCTGCAGGTGGTTCGGCTGCAAGCGAGAACAAAGAAGAGCAGTTGACGATTGATGATGTGTCGGTCTCTTCGGCCTTGCTGCTTGAAGTCGGTTATGGCTTGATTCCTCTGATTGAAGACGTTGATAAAAGCGCTTTGGTGGCGCGGATTACAGGCATTCGGAAGCATGTGTCACGTGATTTGGGCTTTGTCTTTCCGGCCGTTCGTATCCGTGACAATCTTACACTTGCACCGTCTGCTTATCGCATCACCATTGGTGGTGCGATCGTCGCTGAAGATGCAGTTTACCCCGGTCGTTTACTGGCGATTGAAGGGGGCAGTGGCAATGTGACCATTCCGGGCGAACAAGTAAAAGATCCGACATTCGGATTTGATGCTGTTTGGATTGATCCGATGGATAAGCAGCGGGCGATTGCTGCTGGTTATACTGTTGTTGAGCCGTCAACTGTGATTGCGACGCATTTGCATCAAGTCTTGATGCAGCGTGCAGCTGATTTGCTCGGCCAAGATGATGTGCAGACTTTGCTGGATCACGTCTCCAAATCAGCCCCGAGCCTTGTGTCTGGTCTCGTGCCCAAAATCATTACACTGGCTCAATTAACGCAAGTCTTGAAGGCTTTGGTGGTTGAGCAAATTTCGATCAGCGATATGCGCAGAATTCTTGAAGCGCTGGCTGGTGCAAAATCACGCGAGCCCGATGATTTGCTCGAGACTGCGCGGATCGCCTTGGCGCCGATTATCGTTCAGCGGGCATCGGGTCCGAAAGAAGCCTTGTCGGTTATTACCTTGGATCCAGGTCTTGAGCAGTTGATTGTACAAAGCGCGCGCCAACCCGGGCGTGATGCAAGCCTAATCGAGCCCGGCCTTGCACGTAAATTGGTTGAATCGTTGCAAGAGCAATATCGGATTTTGAGCCAATCTGGCAAAGCATTGGTATTAGTCACGGCCCCAATTTTGCGCCGTGAACTGTCGTCTATCATTCGTCAGGCAATCCCAGATGCTTTGGTGTTGTCCTATAAAGAAATTCCCGAAACAAAGCGTATCAATGTGATCGCTGTAATCGGTGGAACTGAATAAGGAGTGCTGACCCATGACCATGATGCGCACAAAAGTTTTTGCTGAAGATAGCCGTGAGGCGATGAATAAAATCAGCAAAGAGATCGGAGAAGATGCGGTCATTTTGTCCACCAAAAAAGTGCACGGTGGCATTGAAATCGTTGTGGCGCATCCTAAGCGGGATGCTAGCACGATTGCGCAAGAATTTCCGCTCGACTCCAAAATGCGCGCCTTTGCAGCCGCTAAAGCGCAGGCGCAAGCCTTTGTTGAAGCGCGTGTTAAAGCAGAAAAGCCGAAATTGGATTTGGAAATTGGAGATGAGCCAAAAATTGCCTCAAAACCCTCCTATAAAACCCCTGTTGAACCGACCTTTCAATTTCCTGCTGAAAAATCTCAAAAGGCGGCTGAATTTGATCGTTTGCTCAATGAGACGGCACGTCAATTTGATCGCCGAGTGTCTGGCGGCGCGCGCCCGCCAACATTGTCGACAACCCCACAAGCACGCCAAGCTCAACCCGTTGCACCGGCTAGCAATGTGGCGCATTTGTCCGATGCTGATGCCAATCGTTTGAAGTCGCTCGAAGAGTCAGTCAATGAGATTAAATCTTTGCTGCATTCCCAAATGATGATGGGGGGATTAAAGGCAGCGGGTGCATCGCCGGCATTGATTTCTGTCTATCTTGCGCAAGCTGGAGCGATTGACGAACATAATTCGGATAAGCGCTTTTCGCGGTTTTTAGCCAAACGTTTATTGCACAAGGAAGCCCCTAATTTTGCAGATGGTCCGAGGGTTGTCGTGACTTTGGGACCGTCTGGTTCGGGCAAGACAACCTTGTTGTCGCAAATTGCCGCGCGGATGCGGATGGCGATGCCTGACGAAAAAATCACCTTCGTGAATGCTGATACCAGCCGCCTTGGTGCCTCTGAACAATTGCGTGCCCATGGCCGTATTTTGGATGTGCCGGTGATTGATATTGAGCGCACAGCAGAATTGGCAAGCCTTGCTGAAAGTGCAGGGCGTCGGTTGTCGATGTTTGTCGATATGCCGTCAGATCCGGCTGAATGCGCCGAATTGTTGCGTGTTCTCGAAAATACACGGGAATTGGCTCCGTTGTTCCGTTGTGGTGTGGTGTCGTCGAATTTGTCACTTGAAAGTTTGGAAAGCATGCGCGAGCGCTTCCCCAAGCTTGATGCCATTGCATTAACAAAACTCGATGAAGCGCGTGTGACCTTGCCTGTGTTGTGTGATTTGAGCATGCATGGACCGGGTGTTGCTTTCATGTCGACCAATGCCAATTTGGTTCGGGGGCTGCATGAGCCGGATATTGATATGCTCGAAAAGTTGATCTCAGGCAGTTTGCCAGCGTCTGAGTCTCAATTGATGGGCTTTGGAGGTAGGGCCGCTTAATGCAACCGCAGTCAATCGCCATCACAAGCGGTAAAGGGGGAGTCGGCAAAACCTATTTGTCGATCAATCTCGCTGTGGCGATTCAGCGTTTAAATCAACGTGTCTTATTGTTTGATAGTGATTTGGCGCTTGCCAATGCCCATATTTTTTTAGGCTCGCAAGTCAAGCACACTATTCTTGATGCGTTGTCTGATCATATGTCGATGCGCGATGTTTTGACCGAAGGCCCTGACGGCATGAAATTAATTGCCGGCGGCTCTGGCTTGTCGGAACTGTTGGGCTTATCGCCTGATTTACGCCGACATATTGTCTCGATGTTTTCGGATTTGAAACCTTATTTTGACTTTTTGATTGTTGATACAGCAGCTGGCATCGAAGAAAATGTTTTGGATTTTGTTGAAGCTGCGGACCGGATTATTGTTGTGGTGGTCGGGGAACCTGCGGCCTTCGTGGATGCCTATGCCTCTATTAAAATATTGAGCCAAGAATCAGGTCGTGAAGAATTTGACGTGGTTGTGAATATGGCACGCGATGAAGCGCATGGAAGTGAAATTTTCAATCGCTTCAAGTCTATTTCTTCTGAATTTCTTGATGTGAAATTAAACCATATTGGCACCGTGCCGCATGATGAATTTTTGCTGCAAGCTGTGAGTCGGTGTGAACCGATTGTAAAATGTTTTCCTGAGGCGCCCGCCGCTCGGGCAATCGAGCGTATTGCTGCAGCGATTATGACAAGCCAACCCCCAGAGCCGATAGGGGTTCATCGTGGCTTTTTTTAATCGCGACCGAGTCAGGGAGGCCGTGTGATAATCGCGTGACGCGCCTTACCTATAAGCAAGAACAAATCAGCGCGCATGATATTGAAGAGCGTGTGCGCTTGCACATGCCGCTTGCGCGCAAGATTGCGTGGCAAATGCATGGGCGCGTACGTGATTTATTTGAAATTGAAGATTTAATTCAAATTGGCATGACCACTTTGGTGGAAGCTGCGCAACGCTTTCAAGATACTGGTGAAGCGAGTTTTGGTACCTATGCGTCTGTGCGTGTCAGAGGCGCTTTAGTAGATCATCTGCGTAGTCATCTTGCGATGACCAGAACGGCCGTCCAACGGCGTAATCGGATTGAAAGTGCTGAGCGTGCTGTGCGTCAACGCGGTGAAGATCCGAATGATGCGAATAATATGATCAAGGAATTAGGGATTAGCTTGATCGAATACAGAACCTGGCGGGATCAGATTGTTCCTGTATCTGGCCGCTCCCTTGACGAAATTTATGATGACCATTCGGTGTGGTTTGCTGATGATGGTCCAACACCAGAGTCCGCCCTCATTGATGATGAAACGCGGAAAAAACTGGTTGTAAATTTAAAAAAGCTCAATGAGCGCGAAGCGCTTGTTTTGCAATTATATTATGTTGAAGAGCTGAATTTGGAAGAAATTAGCGAAGTGATGTCGGTTACTGTGGGCCGTGTTTCGCAAATTAAAAAGTCAGCCTTGAGCCATCTGCGGAAAAACATGATGGAAGATGTTTAAGGGGCAGAGCTCCACCCCATTTTTAAACAAATAGAAATTTAGTGCTCAAACAGGAAAGGATCCATATTTCCTATTTTGACGGCGTGTTTGATTTCAGCCAGCACTTCTTCAACCAAAGCGCGGGTCGCAACACCAATCACCAATTCTTGATCGCCTCGTTTTGTCAGAGGTAAAAGCCGACCGTTCCACATAACGGAAACAATCGTATTGCCATCTTCATGTTGCACAATGTGATGGGGATCACGCCAGCGCCCGACATTAAAAATTTCTTCAATCATTCCGGTTTCAGGATTGAGCATTTTCTCTTTGTAGGAATATTCGGTTGGATTGCAGTAATAGCGCCAATATTCATCGATCAGGGCGATCAACTGGTTTCTGATTTCAATAATAGGACGAGGAACAGGGGCGACCTGGCGGCCTTTGGCATTGAGCTGAGAGAGCAGTTTCGAACTAAGCATGGGCGGTGAGAACCACAAAAATCAATTGCTAAAACAGGCCCATAGCATGAAGCTTGCAGGCTGATAAGTCTAATTTTCAAAAAATCATTTCAGGCCTTCTCCCGACAAGATGGCGATTAGGACAAGATTATTGTCGAGATAGCGGCCAAGTGGCACACGCCTTGCTAGTTATTTCCCAGAAAATGGTGTGTTCGGTCTTAAAGTTGAACATATCGGGCTTTTTTTAGGTGAGTGGGAGTTAACCAAGCCATGATGAGAACCTCGTTGAGCGGTTTACAGGCTGCGTCCAAAGATCTCAATGTGACGTCTAATAATTTGGCGAATGGTCAGACCACTGCTTTTAAGCGTTCCGTTGCCCAATTTGGGGATTTGCGGGTTTCAGAACAAGCAACCCGTCCGGCGGTTGAAGTTGGGCAAGGGGTGATGACCTTGGCTGTGCAACGCCAATTGCAACAAGGCACTTTCGAAACCAGCAATTCGGGATTGGATGTGGCGATTTCGGGCGGCGGTTATTTCACTCTTGGCGCCGGAACAGCCAATGGCGATCAAACCTTTAACTACAGCCGGGCCGGTAATTTCAGCATCAGCAATGAAGGTACCTTGATCAATTCTGAGGGGCTCCCTGTTATGGGGTATAAGACAGCCCCCTTAGGTTCAACCACGTCGCCACCCACCAAAATTGACATTTTGATGGCCGCGGGTGGGAGCTTCAAAAATATTAAAGCGGTTAACATCGATAGCAATGGCACGGTTTCCATTTCTAAATCGGATGGGACCATTGTGGCTGCCGGCACTTTGGCTTTGGCCCGGTTCCAAAATGAGGGTGGTCTTAAAGAACAATCCGGTGTGATTTTGAAAGAAACTACCTTGTCTGGAGCCCCCACTTATGGCGCGCCGGGCAAGGCCGGATATGGCTCTCTCAACCAAGGGGTTCTCGAATCCTCTAACGTTGATATTACTCAAGAATTAGTGCACATGATCAGTGCGCAGCAAGCCTATAATGGAAATTCGCGGGCCTTACAGACGGAATCTGAGATGCTGCGTTCTGCGGCAGAAACCCTTATCAGATAAGTGAGAAACTGCACTTTCAACCATTGAATTTCTTCTGATTTTTGCTAAACTTGATCGTGGCGTAAGAAAGGATATCCGAAGTCTATGGCCATTTCCGCAGCAGGGATGATCAGACAGCCGTTTCTGGAACCTTTTCCGGATCGCTTTCCTTTGGTTTCAAGCTTTCCTCTGCCCACTGGAACTTCGGATATTCAGCGGCCAGTTCCGCCTATTGATGCCCCAGAAGAGCCAACATCAGTTGTGCTTCCGTTTGAGCCTAATTATGTGCAGCGTCCGACCTCTGAAATGCGGCGCCGTTATGGGCAGGCGTCTTTGGATGGGGTGAGTGATCGCGGGCAACCGCTTTTTCCAGCTGTTACAAAGCTTTATAATCCTAAAGGGGCGCCGACTGCGCCTTTGATGACCACGCAATGGTTTGACGCACGGATTTCTTTCGAACCTTTTTATGTGCACCAGTTTTCCATGACGCTTTATGCCTTTGTGTCAAAAATGCCCCTGACCCTTGCCGAGCGACGTCAGCAAATTGATATCATGGCCTGAACCGTTTGACGGACACTCTATGTTAATGAAGGTTCGGACATGAAAAAGGAACCCGTATTAAAAAATGATAGCGAGTTTGTGGCTGCGCTTGAGGATTTGATTGCGCGCTATTACCCCTATTTTTCTGTGACACAACCCAAGCCCGGCGGGGATGTTTTGTTGCGTCGGGTTGCCGATAAGGCCGATGTCGAGGCGCGGGGTGCTGCATTTGCTTCGGCCTTTCGCGGGGTAATGGATCCGACCGGTAAGAAACCGCGCGGCGGCGGGTGGGTCGTCTAATGCCACCAATTGTTCGGGCTGTCCTGACCAATCCTTTTACAATCGCGTTCGGCCTGGTGATGTTGGTCGGCGTAGGTGTGGTGGGTGGGATGATCGGCTATAAAGTGCTCGATCAAAAAAGAATAGAAAAACAAGAGCTTGCAAAAAAAGCTGAAGAGGCAGCGAAAGAACAGGCGCAGAAAAGTTTGCCGCAAAAACAGCTTTTTAAACCCAATATCGACAATGATCCGCTTAAAATGGCTTATATTCCTCTGGGCGAGGAAATGACCATTAATCTGGGGCGGAGCACCCATTTTGTTTTGGTGGAAGTGACTGTTGGCACGCGGTTTGGGGCCCGGGCCGAAGAATTGATCAAAACAAATACAATGTCGATCCGGGCCGATATTATGGCCATTATCTCTGAATATAATTTTGAAACAGCCAGTAAAGGCACATTCAAAGATCAGTTGGCCTTGCGGATCAAAGCGCATCTGAATGAAAAATTTAGGTCCAAATTACCAGTCAATATTCTGGTCGATGAGGTCTTGTTGACCCGTTATATCGCGAATTGATTGTCTGGCTGCGGCTGACCCGTTTGGGGTCTACTTTCGCCCTTAGGCGCTTGTTTTACCAAGAAAAATCTCTTTCTAAAAGTTGGCATGACAATTGCTAATATTCTAACGGATGACAGTTTCACCCGTTTGATTGAGGCACTTTATGAATGCTTTGGACCAGTACCTGAAACCGCAAGCCGAGGCTTTGTCCTTGCGCAACAAGCGGATGGAAATATTGGGATCGAACATCGCCAATGCTGGTACGCCTAATTATAAGGCGCGTGATATTGATTTTGCTTCCGAATTTAAAAATGCAGTGGGGAAGGGCGAGCTCTCGACCACCAATGTTCAACATATCTCGATGTTGAATACGTCACCGCCTGGACAGACCCGCTATCGGGTGCCCATTTCGCCTTCTTTGGACGGCAATACGGTTGAATTGCATGTTGAGCAATTACAATTTGCCCAAAATACAACGGCTTATGAAGCCGATTTGCAGTTCTTAAGTGAGCGGATTCGTAATTTGCGCAGTGCGTTGCGGGGTGAATGATGAAAGCGCTGACAATCTTTGATATTTCCGGTCGGGCTATGTCAGCCCAACAAGTTCGGCTCAATGCTGTAGCCAGCAATTTGGCGAACGCGCAGACTGTCGCGGGCACCCCTGAGGAAGCCTACAAGTCGATGCGTCCGATTTTCAAAGCCAATTTCCCTTCCCAGCAAATGGGGCAGGGTGTTGCAACGGTTGATACCGATGGGATTTATCGGACCAATCTGCCGCCTGAGAAAAAATACTCACCTCAGCACCCGAAAGCTGATGAGCAGGGATATATCTATTCGGCCGCTGTCGATCCGCAGGAAGAAATGATCGATATGCTCGAAGCCTCCCGCCAGTACCAAAACAATATCGAGGTCCTGTCGACCGCGAAATCACTCATTTTGAAGACCTTGAACGTCGGCAAGTAAGATTAAGTCTTTTAAGTAAGGATAATAGAGATGACGACCAGCAGCTCAACCGGCTCGACCTCAGCGCAACAGACGCTTGATCAGCTCTTAACGAAACTCGGCGTTAAAAAGTCCGGCGGCTCGTCTTCATCGACAACGACGGGAACAGGGACAACCCCTGTTAAGAAAACGTCGCTCGATCAGACCGACTTTTTGAAATTGATGACCACACAGATGGCCAATCAGGATCCGTTCCAACCGCAAGATAACACGCAGATGATTGCGCAGATGGCCCAGTTCTCGACTGTGACCGGGATCCAACAGCTCAATACAACCATGAATACGATGGCGACCCAAATCGCTGATAATCAGATCGCGACTGTCGCAAGCTTTGCTGGCAAGACCGTTCTGGTGCCTGGCACGACGGCGTTGGCGGATTCAACGGGAGCCATCAGCGGCGCCATTGATTTGCCTAATTCAGTCTCGGCATTGAATGTACAAATTTCCGATGCGAGCGGCAATGTTGTTAAGTCGATGAGCCTGGGCGCTAATCCTGCAGGTCTGATTGGATTTTCCTGGGATGGCAAAGATGCCAACGGCAATCCAGTTGGAAAGTCTTCTTATAACGTCTCTGCCACTGCGATGGTGGGTGGTAAATCAACCGCTCAGACAACGGATGTTTATGCGCCGATTACTGAAGTGCCGATCCCGGCCTCTGGGCAAGCGCAAACCTTCGTCGTGGGTGGCGTGGGCACCGTTAAGATGTCCGATATTAAGAGCGTTAAGTACTGAGTTTAGCCTGAATTAATTGCATACCCCAAGCAGAATTAGAGAGTAAAGACCATGTCATTTTACACCTCACTTACCGGCCTTAACGGCGCACAGGCTGACATTGCGGCGATCTCGAACAACGTCGCAAACGTTGGCACAACGGGGTTTAAATTATCGCGTGCACAATTTGGCGATATTTTCGCCACCTCGCCCTTGCAAAACGCCAGTGGTGCGATTGGTTCGGGTACAATTCTGAAGAAGGTTCAACAGCAATTTACACAAGGCAATATTTCTGCCTCGCAAAATTCGCTCGATATGGCGATTTCAGGTCAAGGCTTTTTCGCACTGAAGCCCAGTCTGACATCGACCCAAACCGTCTATACCCGGAACGGATCATTCAGCGTTAACAACAACCGTTATGTTGTGGATTCGCAGGGTCAATATCTGCAAGTGTTCCCGGTGAACTCGGACGGATCGGTGATCGCCACTGGGATCCAGTCAGCCAAGAATTTGCAATTGCCCTCAACCTCAGGCTTACCGAATGCGACATCATCCATTCAGCTGGGTCTGAATTTGCCTGCCGATGCGACGATTATTCCGAGCAATGCCATTTATACAGAGAGCAATCCTTATAAATTTGATCGGACCAATGCTTCAACCTACAATCAGTCAACATCGATCACCATTTATGACTCATTGGGCAATCCGACCATTGCAACGATTTATTATGTCAAGACACTGAACGCGACCAGCGCTATTCCGAACAACCGCTGGCAAACACACGTGTTCGTGGGTGACAAGGAAGTGAATCCGTCACTGATCACATCAAAAGATGATCAAAGCAAAACCATCTATATCAATAAATATGGTCAGACTACCACCGATCCGACCAGCTTTGACTCGAGCTTTGTCGCCAATCAGCCTTCACCGCTCTATTACCAAGACGATCAGATTAAAAAGAGCCAATCGACCCCAGCTCAGGTGGTGGGTTCTATTCAAAATCTTGTCGGCTTTGATTTCGGTGATACCGATGCGAATAAGGTCACGATTGTTACTGATCCTTCTAAATATGATACAACTCGTGAATCAGGCAAAGTGTCTTCTCTGACCTCCCCATTTTGGGGAACGGATATGTTTACGATCAGTGTCGACGGTTCAGCGCCACAATCTATTTCTATTAATTCGGGATCTTATACCGGCAGCCAGTTGGCTGCTGAAATGACTCGTGCCGTGAATGCAAAATTCAGCAATGCGAATTATTTTCGTATTAATGATACTTATCGGGATGCCAGCAACAGCGTCATTTCTGGAAATGATGTGTTTAACGTCAATTTATCTCGTACAGAAAGCGATGGTTCAACCACAACATTGAACCCACCGCTTGAAATCGATTTATTGGGGACTGCCGGTGCGGATGGTACACCCGCTGTGAATGATGGTACAACAACCACTGTTCAGCAGTTGAATTATCTCGATTTGACCCGCGACGACTTGATTGCTTTGGCTCAGAAAAAAGTCAATCAAGCGCTCAATGCACGGCATGCTGAATTTGGTAAAAACGCAGATTGGCCCGATACCACCAATCCTCCGATTGTCGTCGGTTTTGATGTGGCCACGCGCGCTTTGACCTTCAAAGCCGATCCGCTGCAATTGGGGACAGACGCCGCTCTGCCACAAAACCGTTACCAAACGCTCCAAGTTTACAACCCCAATTCTGTGACCAATGATCTGGGTATTCCGTCGCAAACGGCAAGTCAGGCTGGTACAATCGGTACCAACACCTATTGGTCAGGCAGTGCTGTGTTGCCATCGGGCCCGCCCTTAACAGCTGTTGGTGATCAGCGGACAGGTATTACCGTTACCTATAACAAAGACTCGCGCCAATTCGTGTTTTCGTCAGGGACAACGGGTGAAAGCTCAACCATTAAAGTGGGTCGGGCGACACTGGCTCAAGCGCAAGATGTTAAGCCGCAAATCAACAGCTATGACTTCAGCTCCTTGGCATTGGTTGCAAATTCTCCCATTACGCTAGAATCCGATGGAAAGAGCTTTACTTATTTCTCTGATGCTCCTGTTTCTTCCAGCGGCACAGGGGGAGCGATTACCCCTGATGCTTTGATTTCGAAACTTCAGCAAGCTATGCCGGTGACCTTTAACACGGCAACGCAACTGCAGGCTGGGACCGCAACTTCACAAGCTGAACAACAGGTTATGCCCGTTTATGGTAACCTGATGGCCGGTGACACGTTTAATTTAAGTGTCATCTTAAAGCCCGGTGATACGCAGGCGACCCCAATCTCTGTTGGCCCGTTAGAATTCACAGCGACAACCACACAAAATGCAAACTTTAGTGCGCCGGCAACGACCTCTGATCGTATCAATGCTTTGATCTATCAAATTAATGCATCAATCACGACAGCAATTACAGCCGCTGGTGGAACATATAACTCCGCATCAAGCTTGTTGTGCAAATTGGTCCCTGGTCAAACAAATCAATTATTATTTGATTATCAAAGCCCAGGCCTTGTTCCTTCGGTTCTGTCAATGGCGCAATCAGTCAGAGGAACCGATGCCATTGCAGGGTTGACCGATTTGAATTTCACCAATCAGACAACCTATACATCACCGACTGTTGTGACCCAGGCTGGTAATGCCAAGACGAAAGAAATTCAATCTTTCATCGTCAAACCAACCAATGGAACAGATTATTCTATCCATGCAGGTGATGTGTTTGTTGTTAATGTTCCAAAAGCAGATGGAACGATCTTAACCAAGAGAATTACCGTTCAAGCCCATGATAGTTCTGGCGTGTTGCTAGGGGCTCAACCTGCTGACGGTACTGCCTTAACCACCGCTGATTTGGTTGCATCCTTCAATGATGATACAAATATTAGTTCAAATATTGGTACCTTTTCATTGAATACCAAGGATACAAACAAAAACACGGTTGAGTTTACGTTTAATCAGCCTGCGGTTATCTCTGGTCGCGTTTCGATTACCCAAGATCAAGTCTATTCATCAACTCTGAGCAAGGTTACGAAAGTACGCCCTGACAGCATTGGTCCATTCTCAATTGCTCTTGATGGTAATCATCGCTTAACGGTTCAAGGCAACCCGAATGGTGAATCCTTCCATTTGAATGTTCAAACTGGTGGTGTTGTGTCTCCGGTAGAAGCGGAAGGGGCAACGGGTTCAAAATCACAGTCTGGCATCCAAATTGGTCAGTCGTTGGCGACAACCAGTAACTCGGCTGCAATTTATGCTGGCAACAATGATTTGTTAGGTATTGGTGCGGTTAAGGCGCAACAAACAGTCGCAGGTACAGGCCTTGCCTCAACTGCTGCTATTGCTTACGGCTCAACAGCGATTACCCCCATGAGCCAAACCTTCTTGCTCAATGAAAGTTTAGGCGAAAATAAACTGACCTTCACGGTCGACGGGATCACGGGTACGATTATTCTGCCCATTCGTGCTTACACGGGTGACACCTTCGCATCCGCGATTCAACAACGCGTCAACCAAATTCAAGATCCAGTCAGCGGTCGGGTTGTCTCGGGTGTGACGGTGAAGTTTGATGCCAATAATAATCGTTTGGTTTTCACATCGGGCACAACGGGTTCGACGTCACAGATCAATGTGGTGGGCTCCGCCAATTTTGGTCTGAGCTCGGTTACGCAAACAGCCGGCAGCGTGCCGTCTATTACCAACCTTGTTCAAGCAACCGACGAGAATGGCAACAAGCTCTATGTGGACGGCAATGGTAATATTTCGACCGTTGCACCGACAACTAAATTGCAAAGCTGGTCGCCCCTCTACTTGACCCCCGGTGAATTGACCTTCGACACGGCTGGTAAATTGCTGTCACCGAAACAGGGTGTGGTTTACTCGCCTTTCGATCCGGGTAACGGTTCCAATCCTTTGAACCTGACCATCGATTACGGTAAATTCTCAACCCAATACACGCAGCCTTTCTCGGTGCAATCCTTGACGCAGGATGGATATCCGTCTGGTTCATTGAATGGTTTGACCATTGATAGTTCGGGGACCGTGATTGCAAACTACACCAACGGCCAGACCAACGCGCTTGGCAAGGTGATGATTGCGAACTTCGCTAACCCGAACGGTTTGAAGCAAATTGGTAACGCCGACTATGTGGCAACATCGGTTTCTGGTCAGGCCACATTAGGTCAGGCGGGTTCAGATGGCTTGGGCTCAATTCAGGCCGGTGCGCTTGAGCAGTCAAACGTCGACATTACCGAAGAACTTGTTAAACTGATCACGGCCCAACGGAATTTCCAAGCGAACTCCAAGGCCATTGAGACAGAAACAAGCTTGACACAAACCATCATCCAGATCCGTGCATAACGGATCTGATCCTTGGTGGATTGGCTAGGATAAGGATAGCGAACTCATGGATCGGTTGACCCAGGTTGCGTTGAATTCGATGCGGTTAATGGCTGAAAACCAGAAAATAACCACGTCCAACCTCGCACAGTCGAATTCAATCGGCTTTCAGGCCGATTTATCCGACAATCTTGGATCTGTTTATCTGAAGTCGCAAAATAGTGTTGAAGATCGCGTTTTTGGAACGCGGGGTGAAAATGGGATCAGCACCGCACGCGGTAATATGATCCCAACCGATAGCCCGCTGGATGTGGCGGTTGATGGCGATGGGTACATCGTTGCGCAAACGCCAAAAGGGGATCAGATTCTGACCCGCCGTGGTGACATGAAAGTGGGCGCCGATACGTTTTTACGTAACGGGGATGGAAACCTGATCATCGGAGCAGGGGGTCCTATTGCCGTGCCGCCCTATAAACGGATTGAGGTTGCTGCTGACGGAACAATTTCGATCCAGCCGGCAGGGGATGACAATCCCAATATGACCCCGATAGGTCGAATTTCTTTGGTTTCCACCACGCCTCAGAATTTAACCCGGGGTCTTGATAGTTTTTTACGGACCAAAAACGGTCAAATTCCTGCGCTTGACCCCAATATGAAGGTCAATTCAAAGGTTTTGGAAGCAAGTAACGTGAATTCGGTCGAAACTTTGGTGAATTTGGTGGAACATTCTCGTTCCTATGACATGAAAGTGAAACTGATTTCGACTGCCAAGGAAATTGATACGGAAACAGCGCGGTTGATGCGAAATGACCGTTAAATGAGTATTTTATCCATTTTTTGCTAAAAACACGTGTTTTTGGCGGCTTTTCAGACAAATTTGAGACTTTTCGGTCAGACCAATCAATTGGCATGATAATTGCTATATTTTGGGTGTGACACAGGAAAGGTCTGCCCATGTCTGATGCTCTTCATATCGCCAAAACGGGTCTCAATGCCCAACAAACACGCATGAGCGTGATTTCAAACAATCTGGCGAACGTTAATACAGTTGGTTTTAAGCGGGATCGTGCAAGCTTTGAGTCCCTTTTGTACCAGACAGAGCGTGAAGTAGGCTCTCAGACCTCACAGAATACGCAGTCGCCCACAGGCTTGGCGATTGGTACCGGTGTGCGTGTAGCGGCCTCTGAAAAGCTCTACAGCCAAGGCAATATCATCAGCACGGACAATTCTTTGGATATGACCGTTGAAGGTCCCGGCTTCTTTCAAATTTTGATGCCGAGCGGACAAATTGCCTACACACGCTCTGGTAATTTTACAAAAGATTCACAGGGTCGGGTCGTTAATTCTAACGGCTATCCGTTGGAGCCTGCGATCACCATTCCGCCGGAAGCAACATCCATCACCATTTCTTCAGATGGGATTGTTTCAGTGGCGCTGGCTGGGCAAACCAAATTGCAACAGGTTGGCACAGTCGAAATTGCGACCTTCCCGAACAATGCCGGTCTGAAGCAATTGGGCGGTACTTTGGCGCTTGAAACGCAATCATCAGGGGCGCCGAATGTGGGCGCGCCAGGATCGCCCCCGCGTGGCACGATTTTACAAGGTGCGCTCGAAGCCTCCAATGTGAATGTGGTTGAAGAATTGGTGAGCATGATTGAAACGCAGCGTGCTTATGAAGTGAATTCAAAAGCCATCTCGTCGGTTGACGGCATGCTGAAATATCTCACGCAGAATGTTTAAAGGAGGCTCTGATGCGTAAGCTTCACGTTCTTGCAACTCTAGCTGCTCTTTCTCTTGCTGGCTGCAATACAATGCAAGAGGCGCGGATGTCCGAGTCTTTCCAGTCAAGCTATGACAATGTGGTTGCTGTGAAGGAAAAGGTGGCCGACGGTGCAATTTATTCTTCGGCTCAGACAGGCTTTTTTTCAGGTGACCGTCGCGCACGTAATGTAGGCGATGTGCTCACTGTTAATATCACTGAAACAATTTCAGCCACTAAATCCAATGACGGGACCGTGACCCGTAAAGGCTCAACCAGCGTTGGATTGCCTTCAGCCATTTTTGGACCTGTTGGTGTTATTAGCGGTATTTTTGGTGGCTCAAAAGGCGGCTCGACGGCTTTGGGCGCTTCAGTTGACCAGTCTTATGCGGGTTCAGGCGCTGCTAACCAGTCCAATACCATTACCGGAACTATGACCGTTATGGTGACCCGTGTTTATGCAAACGGCAATATGTGGATTGAAGGCCAGAAGCTTTTAAGCGTCAGTCAGGGTGAAGAATATGTTCGGGTGTCCGGCCTCGTGCGTCCTGATGATATCGGACCTGGCAATTCTGTGAATTCGAACCGCATTGCTCAGGCTAATGTTACCTATACGGGTGCAGGCGATATTGCCAATGCGACCAAGCAGGGCTGGTACGGTCAAGCTGTGAATGTTCTGTCACCGCTGTAATGAAGAGGGTTTGAAGATGCGGATGTCATCGCTGTATTCTTTGCTCGTCGGACTTGCCTTGTCGGTGCATCCGGCTCTGGCTCAAGTTCAAACAGCACCAGCTAATCCGGCTGCAGGGCAGGCCCCTCAGACCGTTGCAAGCGTTGCCCCTCAAAATATGGCGCCGCGGGCCCCAGAGCGTATGGACCGGATTAAGGATCTGGCAACATTCGCTGGTGTGCGGTCAAATCAACTGGTTGGCTATGGCATTGTTGTGGGCCTGAACAAAACAGGTGATGGCAACGTGGCTGCGACCTTGCAAAGCTTGCAAAGCATGGTTCAACGCTTCGGTCAGACCATTACCGATATTAACAGTTTGAATGCTGCCAATTCTGCGGCTGTGATGGTTACGGCTGATTTGCCGGCATTTTCTAAACCGGGACAACGAATTGATGTGACTGTTTCTGCGCTTGGTAAGGCAACCAGCCTCAAAGGCGGTGTGTTGCTTATGACGCAGCTGGTGGGTGCAGACAATGAAACCTATGCGATGGCGCAGGGAAATTTGTCCGTCGGTGGTCTTGGTGTTGAAGCAAAAGACGGATCCAAAGTATCGGTGAATATTCCGACAGTTGGACGTGTTCCCGGTGGGGCTTCTGTTGAACGGATCGTTGCTAATCCGTTTGAGACAATGCCTGCTATGATGATCAATTTAAATACGCCTGACTTCTCAACGGCGACCCGTTTGACGCAGGCTATTAATAAAGTCATGGGTGAGGGGACAGCCTCAGCGATGGATGCCGCAACCGTTCGTGTTATGGCGCCGCGTGATACAGATCAACGCGTGGCCTTCATGTCGGCGATCGAAGATATCAAAGTTTCACAGGCTCCTCCTCCAGCCCGCGTGATTGTTAATTCGCGCACAGGTACCATTGTGATTGGTGAAGGGGTGCATGTTACACCGGCGGCTGTTTCGCATGGAAGCCTGACTGTCAATATTAAGGAAATGCAAAAGGTAACCCAACCCAATGGTGCGATTATCGCACAAGGTGGGGTGGTGGCCCCTGGTGGTCAGCCTGTTACGACCCAAGATTCTCAAATCACAGTTGATCAGCAACCTGCTCATACATTCTTGTTTGCTCCGGGTGCTGAACTATCAAGTATCGTTGATGCGATGAATGCTGTTGGAGCCTCACCAGCTGACTTAGTGGCTATCTTGGAGGCCTTGAAACAGGCTGGTTCCTTACATGCTGAATTGATCGTGATTTAAGGAGGCGACCGTGACCATTTCGCCACTGAGCAAGATAGAAGCCTCTACCAAATCAAAAGCCTCAAGCGCTGTTACTTTGGAACAGGCGAAAGCTGCTGGTGTGCGCGCCTCGCTTGAGGACACGGCAAAGAATTTTGAATCCTTGTTTGTGCAAACCGTTTTGCAAACCATGCATAGTTCAAAGATTGAAAATGGTTTGTTTGACGACGAAGGTCAAAAGCCGTTTCAAGATATGCTCGATCATGCCTATGCCCAGTTGGCAACGAATTCGCTCAATACGGGTTTAAGAGATGCGATTAAGCGGTCTTATGGACAGGCTGCGGAGGAATATCAAAACAGAATTGCCTCTGAGCAGGGTAGAATGGCGGCTGCAAGTGCACAACTTTCGACTGTGAAATAACTCATCAGCGACATAAGGACAAACGATGAGTGACATTTTAAGCATTGGCGCTTCTGGGATTTCAGCCTATCGGAAATCTCTTGAAGTCACTGGTAATAATATCGCCAATGCGAATACGGACGGCTATGTGCATCGTGATGCGGCCCTTTCGACAGCAGGGGTAGGCCCTTCATCGCCTTTGACCATTACTACCCAAAGCGGCACCGGCGTTTCTGTCGATGTGATCAAGCGTGCCTCTGATACATTTTTGCGTGACGCTGTGTGGTCTGCAAATGCGGCCAGTTCGCAAGCGCAAGCCTTAGCTACGAGCATGGGTCAATTGGAGCGGCGCATTTTGATGCCGACTTCAACAGTCAGCACATCGATGCAGAAATTCTTTTCTAACATTCAAGATATTGCCAATAGCCCGTCTTCGATGTCCGCACGCACCGCGGCTTTGACAGGCGCGCAACAAATTGTTGATCAGTTTCATTCGCAAATCAGTTCCATTAATCAGGAAATAAGTTTTGCGGAAACGAATATCAACACGGTTATGACATCCTTGAATGGCTTTACAAGCCAAATTGCTAAGCTCAATGCAAGCATTGCGGCATCAACGGGCAGTGCTCAGCAACCTAATGATTTACTTGATCAGCGCGATAAATTGATTAATCAATTGTCGCAATTGGTTTCCATCAAGGTCTCAGAAGAACCTTCAGGTAAAGTCACCGTTTATTTGGGTGATAGTACGGGAGGTGCCAAACTTGTCGATGGTGTTAGCGCGCATAAGCTTGGCTCGCAAGTGATTGGACAAAGACTTGACTTTGTGTTCGATCCCGGTGGGACAAATGCAACAACCAATCAAGTAACCTCTGGAACCTTAGCAGGGTTGCAGCTTTATCGCAGCCAATGCATTTATACGCGCGATAGTTTTAACCGTTTGG
>CAWUMW010000006.1:0-30152 GCA_963923415.1 uncultured Hyphomicrobiales bacterium
GTTTGGACAGCTTCAAACCACGTGGAATAGTTTTTAAGCTCTATGAAACGATCCTACCCGCATAAAAAGCGCGCTTAAATACGGTATTATATAACCGTTATAATGGTATCATATTACCAATATTCTATAAATCATTGATTTTAATGTTTATTTTCAATTTTTACGCACCCCCATCGGACTTGACCTGTTGCAAGTGCTGCATTATTGCAAGCGTCATCTGAGCTTTCGGGCTTTGTATGCTTTTCCCAAGTGGATCCCGTCTTTTACCTTTGGCCTCTGTTTGCAAACGGATCGTAAGGGTATGGGGCGGAGGTCTCCTTGCTAACCATGGATGAGAACCAATGAAGACCTTTGTGGCAAAACCAGCCGAGGTCGAAAAGAAGTGGGTGCTGATTGATGCGAAAGGACTGGTTGTCGGTCGTCTCGCTTCCCTCGTTGCCATGCGCCTGCGCGGCAAACATCTGCCGATTTTCACGCCTCATGTCGATTGCGGTGACAATGTCATCGTCATCAATGCAGATAAAGTGGTGCTGACGGGTCGCAAGCGCGACCAAAAAGTTTATTACCATCACACCGGCTATCCGGGTGGGATTAAAGAGCGCACCGCCAAATTCATTCTCGAAGGTCGTTTTCCTGAACGGATCGTCGAGAAAGCCGTGGAACGCATGTTGCCGCGTGGCCCGTTGGGTCGCAAGCAACTTGGCAATCTGCGTGTTTATAAAGGCGCAGAACATCCGCACACGGCTCAAACACCCGTGGTCATTGATATCGCGGGCATGAACCGCAAAAATACAAGGAGCGATTGATCATGGCTGAAACGCTTTCATCTCTCGCAGATCTCAAAGGGTCGGCCCCTGCAGCAGCAGAAGCCCCCAAGCATGTGCAAAAACTCGACAAGCAAGGCCGCGCCTATGCGACCGGCAAGCGTAAAGACGCTGTTGCACGCGTTTGGATTAAACCCGGCTCTGGAAAAATTGTTGTCAACGAGCGTTCGCTCGAGACCTATTTCGCACGTCCTGTGTTGCGCATGATCATGCAACAACCCTTGCTGGTTGCCAATCGCGTTGGCCAATATGACATCGTCGTTGATGTCGCTGGCGGCGGTTTGTCTGGTCAAGCTGGTGCTGTGCGTCACGGTCTTTCCAAAGCCCTGACCTATTATGAGCCTGAGCTGCGTCCCGCGCTGAAAAAGGTCGGCTTCCTGACCCGTGACAGCCGCGTCGTTGAACGGAAAAAATACGGCCGCAAGAAAGCACGCCGGAGCTTCCAGTTCTCCAAACGCTAAGGCAACACGCCTCAACACAGCCTCATTTTTGGGGCGGGTGTTTTACAAAAAATCACGCATCCAGATCCTTGGTCTGGGTGCGTTTTTTATGCCGCTGTTGTGGCCAAAAATTTGCGGCCAAATCCTTGAGACCTGCACCTATGATAAGAACACAATCAATGCGCCTACTTGCAATGCGCCTAATTGAAGATGACCAGCCTTCCATTAGGCAATTCTGAAACGATCAATCAAAGCTGCATCGGGATCCATCCCTAATCCCGGCCCATCAGGGATCGTAATGCGCCCCTTTTCAGGCAGTGGCATGTTTGGATAAAGATAAGCATCGGGCCAGATATAGAGAAATTCAAAAATTGGAGCCTTCTGCAACACCGCGCAGACCTGCAAGGTTGCAAGATAGCCGGGACCAAAATAGGGCGAATGAGGCTGCAGCGTGGTTTCGGGATAAGTCGTGGCCAAAGCCGCAATCTTCATCATTTCACTGACCCCACCCACCTTCGTGACACTTGGTTGAGGATAAATCAGACAGCCAGACTCGAAGGCGGTTTGAAACTGCCAAACGGTGCTGAGATTTTCACCCCCTGCCAAGGCCATACCATGGCCGATCCGCTGCATTTGCTGATAATCTTCGGGCGGGAACGTTGGCTCTTCAAGCCACAGAGTATCAAGCGTTTTTAACCAAGCCGCCATGCTGCGCGCTTCATCTTCAGACCATGTGCAATTGACATCAATCATCAAATCCGCACCATTTAAAACCGCATGACAGGCGGCAATCTCTGAGCGGGTGATTTCATGCAATTTGATAAAGCGATATCCTTCTGAAACGGCTTTTTGTGTATGCAGTGCAGCCGCTTTTGCATCCCCATAGCGAACAAGCGATGCATAGGCATCGAGCTGGTCCCGCTGCGGTGTTGCCAACACAGCGGACAAGGATTGCCCCCGCTCTTTAGCAACCAAATCCCATAACGCGATATCAACTCCAGAAAGGCCAAACAAAGTAATGCCATATCGCCCAAACAAACACAGCCGTTGTTGCAAGGACACCGAAAAAGCTGAGGGATCCTTGACGTCTTGTCCGATGACAAGCGGCAATATGGTTTCATCCAGCATGGCCTTGACGGCGCCCGCGCAAAAATAGGAAAAGGCCTCGCCCCACCCAACCAGACCCGTATCGGTTTCCAGTCGCACCAACACCATATCCAATTTGTTCCACGCACTGGGTGTCATTCCAATGCCCCGCCCCCCATCAGAAAAAGGAATGGAGAGGCGTATGGATTGCGCTGCGATGATCTTCATGAGCTGCTCTTTTGTTTGAAATTTTCTGCTGCATAAACGCCGCCAATAAAATGCCCGGCGAAACCCGGGTCAGGCTGTTGGGATCCAACATCAGGATGTGCCCAATTTTCATCAGGCAAATCACGGGGTTGAAATCCCAGAGCCTTCGCTTCTTGATTATCAAAAAACGGGTTTTGAGAATCTGACGTTGCAAAGCAAACATAATGCCCCATATCTGTTCTCTGCAAAGAAAGTGCGATCAACTGTGCTAAATCATCAAAGCTGATCCACATATGCCTGCACCGTTCATCGGGAACAGAGGCCTCGCAGCGTCCGATGCGCAGACTGGTTGCACGAATCCCGTGGCGATCTGACAGGTAAGATAAAACAGCTTCGGTCCATAATTTACTAATTCCATACCAGCTATCTGGGCGCGGCTGTGCATGAACAGAGAGAGGCGTATGCGCGCGATCATAAAACCCCCAGCCATGATTAGAACTGGCAAACACAATCTCTGTCACGCCTTGCGCAATGCCTTCTTCAAACAGGGCCAAACTCGCGCGATAATTGGTCTCCAACATATCTTCAAAATGAGCATGTTCTCCGTGGCGGCAGGCCAGATGAATAATCGCATCCACCTCCTGCAAGGCCGCCGCGCGCACCACAGGATCAGCCAAATCCCCTGTGATGACCCGATCACGCGCTCCCGCACCAAGCGGGGGCATCAAATCAAGCAGCGTCAATGGATGTGACTGGCCTAATCGCTTCGATAATTCCTGTCCCAAACGGCCCGCAGCACCGGTTATCAGTAAGCGCTTCCCCATGTTATGTCCCGTTTCTTCTATCTCTTGTTTCTTCAGCAGATGTGTGAACGGTTCCCCCGCCCTCTGCTAACCCATCTTACCCCATCGAGACGTTGTTTCAACGCTCTGTTGAGTGGGGCCAATAGACTTCAAACGCCAAGCTGGAGTAAGCTTAAACGCCTCACTCTCTTTCTGCTTGATCTTATCATCAAAAAGGACCAACGCATGTATGAGCCTAAAAATCCTCTCAGCCCTCTCCCAGCCGGTGTGATCGAGCGTCTCAAACAGGCATCTGGTGGCTCTCTGACAACGGAATTATTTAAAAAAGGCTTGCGTCAATGCTTTCTTGTTGGCCTCAAACCCATGAACCCGAAAGCGGCGCGCTTTGCTGGGGAAGCCTTTACAATGCGGATGATTCCAGCGCGCGAAGATATTGATACCATTGCCACGCTGACCCCCTACCCCAATCCAGACAATTTACAATGGGAAGCGGTTGAGAATATTCCGCCCGGTCATGTGTTGATCATTGACAGCCGCAATGATCCGCGCGCTGCCTCAGCTGGCGCTATTTTGCCAAGCCGCATGAAAGTCAGAGGGGCTGCGGCCATTGTCACCGATGGGGCCTTTCGTGACGGCTTAGAACTCGCTGAACTTGATTTCCCTGCTTATGCACGCCAAGCAACTGCCTCGACCCGCTTATCCTATCATCATGTCGCGGATCTGAACGTGCCCATTGCCTGCGCTGATGTCGCTGTTTATCCCGGTGATATTGTTGTTGGGGATGGAGAAGGGGTCACGGTTGTGCCTCGGCATTTGGCCGCTGAAATCGCTGATCTGTGCGAAATCCGTGATGAATTAGAAAAATATCTCGCGGCCCGGATCCATGCGGGAGAAGGGCTTTACGGGGTCTATCCGCCAACACCGCACGTGCGCGCTGATTTTGAAGCCTGGAAAAAAGCAGGCGCGGATCCCGCACAGATTACAACGATCAGAGCAGGAGCATAAAATGAGCACGCTGTCTCCCGCGGCCATGGAAGCGATGATCCGCCGTTATTTTGATGCCTGCAATGCCGGAAGCGTTGAGGCGTTGATGGCATGTTTTACACCCGATGCGGTTCATTATTTTCCGCCCGGCCTCCCCGATATCCCATGGCGGGGCGCAGAGATGATCAGCCGCAAATGGGTGTGGTGCGTTGAAAATCTTGGTTCCCAATGGACAATAGAAAAAATTCTCTGCTCCTCCACCAGTCCGGAAGCCGTGATTGAATGGACACATTGGAAGCGCACACAAAAGACCGCTTTGCGCGGCGATGAATGGTATATTTTTGACGAAGCCAGCGGATTGATTAAAGAAATCCGCGCTTATTATGCCTCACCTGCGGACTCGTCCGTGCCAATCTGCGAGCTGGTTGATTTTGATTATCAGGGCCGCGGCTATCACCTCAGCCATGACCACACCCCCACCGCGTCCTGACCCTCAAGGTGGCAGGAAGCGGGAGGGCGCCCAATAATCCGAGACAGCTTAAATACGGTCCTTAAGGGCAAAAATGCAGGAAATTTAGCCGAAATGGGTTCATTTTTAATCTTTTCTGGCCGGGTTAACAAAGGGTTAAGCTTTCTTAAGGTTTGAGACGGCGCCTGTGCTATGCGCGCGCCATGCGCGCGTTGTTTAGTTGTGTGTTTCAAGTGGCGGCCCTAGCCCTTGCGCTGGTGGCGCCTCTCTCCTCTGTCCGGGCCCAATCGGCACCGGCCAGCACAGCCGTGCCTCAAGGTGGACAGGTTTCTGCGGGCACCGCCACGCTTCAACAAACAGGAACGCCCACCAATCCCCTGTTGCTGGTTACCCAAAGCAGCGACCGCGCTGTCATCAATTGGCAAAGCTTTAATCTTGGACGCGATGCGCAGATTCAATTCCAACAACCCAATGCCGGATCCGTCACCTTAAACCGCGTGATCAGCAGTGATCCGAGTCAGATTTTTGGACGCATTTCATCCAATGGGCAGATCTATCTGATCAATCCCAATGGGGTCTTGTTCAGCCCATCCGCGCGTGTGGATGTCGGCGGGCTTGTGGCGACCACCCATGCTCTTTCTGATCACGACTTCATGGCAGGGCGCACAACATTCACGAGCAACAATGCGACAGGCAAAGTGATCAATGAGGGTAAGCTCCAGGCGCATCTGGGCGGCTATATCGCCTTATTAGCACCTGAAGTGAGAAATGCAGGTGTGATCCTTGCCAAGTCAGGCACGATTGCCTTGGCCTCAGGAGAGGCCGTCACCCTGACACTGGATGCCCAAAACAGCCTCACCAATCTGTTGGTTAAACCCTCGACCTGGCAGGCTTTGGTGGACAATCAAAAACTGATCAAAGCAACAGATGGGCAGGTACTCTTGTCCGCGCAAGCCTATAATGAAATCACCGCTGGTGTGATAAAGAACAGTGGTGAAATCAGCGCCAAGGGCATTTCCAAAAAAGGAGGCGCGATTGTTTTAAATGCCAGTACAGAGATCAAACAATCAGGGACACTCACGGCATCATCAAAAAAGGGGAATGGCGGCTCGATCACGCTAGATGCCAAGACCGTTACACAAAGCGGCATGATTAATGCTGATAGCACCGCCCTCACCGGAAAAGGTGGACGGATCATGCTGACCGGTGATCTGCTGGCCCTCAAAGCGGGCTCGACCATCACAGCCAATGGGCCGCAAGGCGGTGGCACAGTTTTGATTGGGGGCGACTGGCAAGGCTCGAACGGGGTGCGACAAGCCGAAACGGTTGTGATGGAAAAAGGCGCTACTATCTCAGCCAATGCCACGCAATCCGGCGACGGCGGCAAGGTCGTATTGTGGAGCGACGTCAGCAATAAAAATAGTTTTACCCGTGTTGCAGGGTCCATCACTGCGAACGGCGGCTTTGAAGGTGGAAATGGCGGACAAATCGAAACATCGGGGCACAAATTGGATGTAGCAGGCGTTTCGATCTCAACGCATGCTCCAGCAGGGAAAACAGGAAATTGGCTGCTTGATCCTTCCGATGTCTATATTGCCAATTCATTCACAACAACCAATGAAACACTCGCTGCTGGAACCTATACCGGATCAACCAATATCTCGTATATAAAAGCGAGCGATCTCAACGCTGCACTGTCATCGTCAAATGTGACCGTCACCACAACAAGTGCAGGAACAGCGACCGGAAATATTTTTGTTTATGATGGCGTGGCTTGGTCTGCCAACACACTCACTTTAAGCGCAGCAGCCAGTATTTATATTAATCAACCGATGAATGGAACCGGAACCGCCAGCCTCTACCTGAAATATGGACAGGCCACCGCGATTCCGGCACCGAGTGCTTATGAATATTACGTGAATGCAGAAGTGAATCTGCCAGCAGGCCCAAATTTTACAACACAATATGGCACATCAGGAAATGTTAATAATTATACGGTGATCACGAGTTTAGGTCGCCAAAGCGATATTAATAATTTGCAAAGCACAATGACGTTGCAAGGGATTGATTACAGTTTGGCAACCTTATCGAACCATTATGCTTTGGGAGCCAATATTGATGCGACCTGTACTGGCTCAGCTGCGGGCGCCTGCGCGGGATTATTTGGCACAACAACTTTCAGAGGCGGTACTTACACAGGCTTCGTTCCTTTGGGAACTTATGTCAATGGAACTGTTGTCAGTGCGGGGAAAGGCTTTAGCGGTCGTTTCGATGGTTTAGGCCACGCCATATCCAATTTAAAAATCGATGCGTCGACAAGCGCGGCAAATACATATGTCGGAATGTTCGGTTATGTATCGAATGCTGGCACAATTAGAAACTTGGCACTATTGAATGCCTATATATCCAGTCGCATCGACACAGCAACAAGTGGTATAAACCCTGGCTATACAGGCATGCTGATTGCTGAATTTTCATCGACGAGTGATAATACCAATATAAGAAATATTTACACAAGCGGTACTGTCAAATCATATCGTGTAGCAGGTGGTATTATTGGAGATCTAGATACAACAACTAACTTCTTTACCAATGTCAATACCATAGCCAATGCAGGCCTTTACGATTCTATGTCAACAGCCACCATTTACACCTACGGGAGCACATTTGGCCAAGGTGGTGGCCTATCCGGAAATGTCAACGCAGGAATTGTTCAAAATAGCATTTCACTGGCAACAGTTATTAATACTGTGAATACGTCGGCTGATAATGTTAAATATAACGGCGTGTTGCTTGGTAACTCACGAGGCGGTTATACGGCTACTGGAAATTATTACGATTCAACACTCAATACATCCTATGGAACATTACTTGCCATTGGAACATCCGCAACCGCAGGGATTGTCGGCACGGGTCTGACAACCGCACAATTGTCAACAATGAGCAATTTTCCCGCATTGAATTTCAGCAACACATGGGCAATGGGGCCTAGCAATCCTATTTTGCAATTCATGGCTACAAAATTACCCACTCCGCTCAGTGGAGTTGTTGATATTATCCCATCAACAGTATCGATGACCTATGGAAGCGCGCCTCCAACATCTGCCAATTTGCAGTATTTGGGTTTTGTTAATGGGGATACATCATCGGTTCTCACCTCGCTGCCGACATTGACAACATCTGTCACAAACACATCGCCCGTTGGATCTTATGCTTTTTCCATTTCTGGGGGATCAAGCACAAATTATGCACTGTCTTATGCAACCGGCACGATTACAGTAACGAAAGCACCTTTGACGGTTTTAAACTCTACTGTCGTAGATAAAGTTTATACTGCCAATTCGGTTGCTACACTGTCTGGTGGAACGCTGAGTGGAATTTTAAATAATGATACGGTAACACTTGCCACCCAAACTGGAACTTTTGCACAATCAATCGTTGGAAGTAACATTACTGTAACGGTAGCGGACACGCTCGGAGGCGCAAATGCCGGCAATTATTATATCGTTCAACCGACAGGTTTAACAGGCAACATTACACCAAAACCGCTGACTGTGAGCGGTGGCACTGCGACAAGTAAAACTTATGACGGGACAACGACTGCAACACTCTCCAGTGCTGGTTCCCTATTGGCGACGGATGCAGTTGGTACAATAACAGTCGACGGCAAACCTTTTACAGGTGATACAGTATCTTTGGTTTTGTCTAGCGCAACATTTACGCAAGCCAATGTCGGATCAAACATTACAGTCAATCGAAGTTACACATTAACAGGTGCATCCGCAGGGAATTATTCTATAGGCACAGTTGCAGGTTTGACTGCAAATATTACCGCAAAAGCATTAACCGTCACCGGCACAACCATTCCATCTAAAATTTACAACAAAACAGCTGCGGCCGCGACGCCAATCATCGGCACTGTAACTGGCTTTATAAACAATGAAACACTCAACATTTCAGGAACCGCATCGGCACTTTCAAATAATATCGTCGGTTCCTATACGAGCAATGTAACCTATATACTCGGAAATGGAACCAATGGGGGTCTCGGGTCCAATTACACATTGGCAAATACCAATTTTATTTCAACATCGATTACTGCAAAACCTCTCCTGATAACTGGCTTGAGTGCCCCTGCATCCAAAACTTACGATGGAACAACAACAATAACTGTTTCTGGCACCAAGGCACTTCTTGCAAGCGAGGCAGCGGGGGCAGGAACAACGTCTGATGGTGCGCCATATACGGGAGACACTGTTTCCTTATTAGGCACTGCAACTCTCGCTTTTTCAAATGCCGACGTTGGCACAAATAAAAGTCTAACGATTTCTGGATTAACACTCAGCGGAGCAAGTGCATCTAATTATTCGATCAATACAACGGCACAAGTCACATCCAATATTACACCGAAGGCGTTGACGATTACAGGCGCTTCGGCAACTGGAAAACCCTATGATGGCACAACGACAGCGACAGTTGCCGGAAATCTATTGGCCGCAGAAGCCGCTGGAACTGGAACGGTGAGTGACGGGAAATCTTATACACGCGACAGTATAAGCCTTATTGCAACAGGAAATTTTTCTTCGGCCAATGCTGGTAATAATCTGACCGTTTCAGGTGCCTTCTCTCTGAGTGGAACCGGAGCAAGCAATTATACCATCACGCAACCCACCGGTTTGACGGCAACCATTTCCAAATTGCCGCTGACAATTACGGCGAGTAACCTCACCAAAAATTATGACGGCACTGCTTTTTCAGGAGGCGCAGGGGTGAGCTTTTCAGGATTCATCGCCGGGGAATCAAGCTCTGTTCTTGGTGGCGCCCTCACCTATACCGGAACCGCACAAGGGGCATCCGATGCAGGCACCTATGCCATCACTCCGTCAGGCTATACGTCAACAAATTACGAAATCACCAATACAAGCGGTTCACTGATCATCAACAAAGTGGATGCTGTGGTTGTCACGAATAGCGATATCTACACCTATAACGGGTTAGCGCGCACAGCCTCTGGCTTTTCCGCTTATGGCTTGGTGAATGGGCAAAGCAGCGCGGTTTTAAGTGGTGTGACCCTGTCGGGGGGCGGCACCAATGCAGGCAGTTATACGGTTTCTGCCAGAGGGACTGACCGCAACTATAATCTGTCTTTTGTTGACGGAACCATGACCATCAATAAAGCACAGGCCAGTATTACCGCTAATAGCAGTAGCCTGACCTATGATGGCATAGCCCATAGCGCATCAGGCTTTAGTGCCACGGGCCTCGTGAATGGACAAACCGCGTCTTCCTTATCCGGTGTGTCCGTCTCAGGAGGCGGAACGCAAGCGGGCACCTACCCAATTACAGTGAGTGGCTCAGACCCCAATTATGATTTAACCTTCACCCAAGGTTTGATGACCATCAACAAAGCCCCGCTGGTGATTGCGGCCGCTGCGGACAGCAAGACCTATAATGGCGCAGCCTATACCGGTGGCAATGGCGTGACCTATACCGGATTCGTTAATCAGGAAACCAACTCTGTCTTAACAGGGGCTTTGGTCTATTCAGGGTCTTCGCAAGGGGCGGTGCAAGCTGGCACCTACGCGATCACACCGTCAGGACTGACCGCATCCAATTACGCCATCAGCTATAGTGACGGCAGCCTGACCATCAACAAAGCCCCCCTCACTGTCACCGCGCTCAATGCCAGTAAAACCTATGACGGCCAAATCTATTCTGGTGGCAATGGCGTGTCTTATTCCGGCTTCGTCAATGGAGAAACCGCAACAAGTTTAAATGGCACGCTCGCCTATAGCGGATCAGCCCAAGCCGCTGTCAATGCCGGAACCTATAGCATTCTCCCGACCGGGTTAACGGCTGCAAATTATGATATCAATTTTGCCAGCGGCACATTAAGCGTGAACAAAGCCAATGCCACCGTCACCGCCAATAGTGATGCCTATGTCTATAACGGCCAAGCCCGCCAAGCCTCTGGCTTTACCGCAACTGGCCTCGTCAATGGTGAAACTGCTACGGTCTTGGCGGGTGTGACCCTTTCAGGGGGGGGCACCAATGCTGGCACCTATGTCACATCAGCAAGCGGCACGGATCCGAATTATAATTTATCCTTCGTCAATGGCAGCATGAGTATAGCCAAAGCGCCACTAACCATTCGCGCCAATAATGATGCGAAATTTATCACCCAATCGGATGTCGTTGGCTATAGCGGTGCCTCCTATACAGGTTTTGTGAATGGCGAAACCGCACAAGTTCTGACAACGCAACCAAGCATCACACGCAGCAATGCGGGTGTGGATGCGCTTGGTACCTATCATGGGGTCTTACAAGCCTCCGGTGCTGCTTCATCAAATTATGATATCTCCTATGTCGCCGGACAGTACACGATTGTTCCCGCTGGTCAGCTTTTGGTCAGAACAGCCCCCGCCACTCAAATTTATGGAGGCAATGCAAGCTATACCATCGCATCCGCCCAATATCTTGATGCCAATAATTCCCTGATCGCCGATTTAACCAGCCGCACCAGCGTCACAGGCGGCAATGCTGTTGCACTCACCGATGGGTTTGGTGGGTCAGCCTCTTTTACCATCGCGCCTGCATCACCAAACTATAGCACATCCGGCCTTCTTCAAGCGGGTGGCTATAGGGTTGGTGTGTCTTCCATCACCACCAGCAGCACGCATTTCAGCAATCTCATGACGGTTGTGGGTAGTTTACAAGTTGACCAAGCGCCTCTGACTGCGCGTGTTGCCTCAACCAGCAAAACTTATGATGGCACGGTCTCTGCTGGTTCTGTTGCGCTGACCATTTCCGGCACATTAGGCAGCGACACCGTCACAGGAACTGGGCTTGGCCAATTCGACACCAAAAACGCTGGCACCAATAAGGCCATGAGCGCATCAAGCCTTGCATTGGCTGGCGCAGATGCAACCAATTATTATCTTCTAACGGCAACAGCGACCGGCAATAGCGGCACCATCGACCGAAAAGCTGCCACTGTTTCAGGCATCACCGCACAAGATAAAATCTACGACGGAACAAAACAGGCAGGACTTGATACATCCTCAACCCGCATTGCAGGTTTGCTGGTCGGCGATACGGTCACCGTCAGTGCAACAGGTTTATTTGATGACAAAATCGTCGGCAGCAACAAAACTGTTCGCCTCAATAGTGTTTATAGCGGATCTGATTATACCAATTATTCTTTCACCGATCAGGCCACAGCCACAGCCTCAATTACACCGCAAACGCTCATTCTCTCCGGCATCACGGCTGCCAATAAAATTTATGATGGCACAGTAACAGCCACGCTCGATGGCTCTCTCGCAACTGCCAGCGGCCAAATTGCCGGTGATCTTGTCAGTATCTCTGCCACCGGCACGTTTGACACACGTCATGCCGGAACAAGCAAGACCGTTACATTCACACCCACGCTTTCAGGTGCGGATGCGGCCAATTATACGATTGGCGTGGGGCAAACCACCACAACCGCTTCCATCACGCCTGCCACGCTCACGGTGGCAGGATCAACAACGCTTAGCAAAACCTATGACGGCACAACCGCGCTGCCCGCAGGCGCAACGGCAACAAGTGCACCTGTTGGACTGATTGGCTCTGACAGTGTCAGCCTAAGCGGTGCACCCGTTTTCAGCTCTGCCAATGCAGGTCAGGTGAGCGTTACAGCCGGTACACTCGCGCTCACCGGAACTGACGCATCAAATTACTCCCTACAATGGATCAATGGCACAGGAACAATTACAAAAGCCAGCGCCACCGTTACAGGCACAAGCAGCACACGTGTCTATGACGGCATGTTCCATCTAGCGACTGGTTTTAGCGCAACAGGCTTAGTCAATGGAGAGAGCGTTGCGGTGTTAACCGATGTCACAGCAGTCGGGAGTGGTAAAAACGCCGGCACCTATGCTGTGACCCCCTCAGGGACCGCTGCCAATTACGCCCTGACCTTTGTCGATGGCACATTGACCATCACCAAAGCGCCATTAGCTGTGACAGCACAGAGTGACAGTAAAACTTATTCTGGTCTCGCTTATGCAGGCGGAAATGGGGTGAGCTATAGCGGTTTTGTTGCAACAGAAACAAGTGCTGATCTTGCTGGCAGCCTTGTTTACAGCGGTAATGCGCAAGGCGCCCTCAATGCTGGCACCTATACCATCATGCCCTCGGGACTATTGTCGAATAATTATGCCATCACCTATTACCCGGCTGATTTAACCATTCACAAAGCCCCATTACAGGTTATCGCCAATGCAGACGCCAAATTCATCACGCAATTGGATACGCCGGGTTATGCAGGGGTCTCCTATTCAGGTTTTGTGAATGGCGAAACCGCATCCGTTCTGACAACACAGCCAACCGTTACACGATCCAACACAGGCACAGAAAGTCCCGGTCTTTATTCAAATGTTCTAGAAGCCGCAGGCGGCAGCGCACAAAATTATGATCTCTCTTACAGTACAGGACATTACACGATTGTACCGGCTGGACAGTTGCTGGTCAGGCTCACCAATGCCACACAAATTTATGGTGGCACCCCTACTTATGCCATCGCCTCAGCTCAATATCTTGATCTGAACGGCAATGGCATTATCGATCTGCAATCAACTGCTACAGTCACAGGCACAGCGGTGGCCATCACTGACGGGGTCGGAGGAGCCGCCAATTTCACCATTGGCCCCGCTACGCCCACAGTGAGCACATCCGGTAAACTCACCAAAGGCCATTACACGATTGATGCGACAGGCATTAACAATACAAGCGTCAATTTCAGCAATACGCTCACGGTGCTTGGTTCGCTTGATGTGAGCGCTGCACCCCTGACCGGGGCCGCAACGGCGGTGACAAAAACATATGATGGCAGTATCGCAGCCGGATCTGTGCCTTTGGCTTTAACAGGCATTGTTGCAGGTGATATCATCAGCGTTGCAGGAACGGGGACTTATGCAGATAAAACAGTCGGCACTGGAAAAATAGTGAATGTTTCAGGCCTCACCTTTTCAGGGCAAGATGCTGACAATTATTATATGTCCACGCAAAGTGTCGCTGATCCTGTTGGGGTGATTACCCCTAAAAATTTGGTAGTCTCGGGCCTCACCGCCAATACCAAAACTTATGATCGCTCTGCAACTGCGCAAATCACGACTGCAGGCGCTCAATTGAATGGTCTTATCCCCGGTGATGATGTGCAGGTCAGTGCAACAGGGTTATTTAGCTCCGCAACAGCCGGGACGGGCAAAACCGTCACGCTCACCAGTAGCTATAGCGGAACCGATGTTGCCAATTATACCATCCTTGATCAACCCACCACTTTGTCAACGATTTTACAAAAAAACGTCACGCTTGCAGGATCAACCGGAATTACACGGGCCTATGATGGCACTACAGCCATGGCCACAGGAGTAGCTGGATATGGCGCTTTAACAGGTGTCATTGGCCCTGATCTTGTCACCGTCAGCGGGGCGCCTGTTTTCTCAGCAGCTGCAACCGGCACGCGCACAATTGAGCAAGGTACGCTTGCATTAGCAGGTGCAGATAAAGACAATTACAGCTTAAGTTTCACTGAAGGCAGCGGCACCATCACAAAAGCGCCCTTAACCGTGCGCGCGCAAGATGCCAGCAAAACCTATGACGGCCTTGCATATTCGGGTGGGAATGGCGTGAGCTATACAGGCTTGGTCAATGGCGAAACCAGTGCCGTTCTCGATGGCATTATCAGCTATGCCGGTACATCCCGCGGCGCGATCCAAGCTGGAACCTATAGCCTGACCCCGTCAGGACTCAACTCTAGCAATTACGCGATTACCTATACGAATGGCACCTTAACTGTTGCCAAAGCGCTTGCAACCGTAACAGCAGAAAGTCCAACCTATACCTATACGGGATTAGCACGGCAGGCCTCAACATTTACCGTTTCTGGATTGGTTAATGGTGAGAGTGCCTCGGTCTTAACGGGCATTACGGTTTCAGGAGGCGGCACGCAAGCAGGCAGCTATACAACAACAGCCGCAGGCAGCAGCAATAATTATGACTTAAGCTTTGTTTCTGGCACTTTAACGATCAACAAAGCGCAAGCCACCATCACGGCCTCGACAGACAGCTATATCTATAACGGGCTAACACAGACGGCCTCGGGCTTTTCTGCCACGGGGCTCGTCAACGGTGAAACCAGTGCTGTGCTCACGGGTATTTCTGTGTCAGGAGGCGGTAAAAATGTTGGCACTTATACAACCACCGCATCTGGCGCAGATCAAAATTATACATTCAATTTTGTTCCGGGCACTGTAACGGTCACAAAGGCCCCCTTGAAGGTCACAGCCATTGATGCTGTTAAGACCTATGATGGCTTAGCCTATTCAGGTGGCAATGCGGTTCGTTATACAGGCTTGGTCAATGGCGAATCCAATGCTGTGCTGGGTGGAACCTTGACCTATGGCGGCACGGCCCAAGGCGCAATCGGCAGCGGACTTTATTCGCTTATCCCCTCTGGTTTAACATCAGGAAATTATGCCCTCTCCTACACCAATGGCTCGCTGGCCGTTTGGAAAGCAAGCGCAATAGTAACAGCGAATAGCGACACTTATATTTATAATGGCACGCATCAATCCGTGAGTGGGTTTAGCGTCAGTGGTCTTGTCAATGGAGAAACCGCTTCGGTATTAACAGGCGTATCAACCACAGGCGGAGCAACACAAGCGGGAACCTATACGGCAAGCGCATCAGGAACAGACCCAAATTATAGCTTAAGTTTTATTGATGGCACCCTCACTATTGCCAAAGCTCCTTTAACGGTGACAGCCCTCAATTCATCCAAAACTTATGACGGCCTGTCTTATTCTGGTGGTGAAGGGGTGAGCTTTACGGGTTTTGTTCCCGGGGAAAACAGATCTGTTCTTGCTGGAACAGTCAGCTATAGCGGAACGTCCCAAGGCGCTAAAAATGCAGGCTCGTATATCATCACCCCCGCAGGCCTGACATCCAACAATTATGATATCACTTATGTCGATGGTGGTTTAAACATTGCGAAAGCACAAGCCACTGTAACAGCAAAAAGTTACACCTATACCTATGACGGGACACAGCAGAACGTTTCAGGTTTTACCACAACAGGCTTAGTCAATGGCGAAACCAATGCTGTGCTCACAGGCGTGACTGCGTCTGGAAGCGGAAAAAATGCTGGGACATATTCAACGATTGCATCCGGTGTCGATCAAAATTATACATTAAGCTTCATCGACGGCACATTGATAATTCAGCCAAAAACATTGACCATTTCCGGTTCAACCGTGAGCGCACGTGCTTATGACGGCACCACTCTTTTATCATCTCAAGCGGGATCATTGATTGGATTAATTAACCCAGAGCAACTTACAGTCAGCTCAAGCGCCACCAGTGGGAGCAAAAATGCCGGCATACAAACAGCAACACTCGTTTACACGCTAACCGATGGAGCAAATGGAGGCTTAGCGAGCAATTACACCTTAGCGAACACTACGACTTCCGTTCTCATTTCGCCAAAAGCACTGACGATTAGCGGAACCAGTGTGCTTGATAAAATCTATGACGGATCGCGACTCATCAACGCAACGGCAGGCATGATCACGGGTTACGTGAATAATTCTGAAACGGTGACTGTGTCCCCTCAAGCTTTGGCGAACAGCAAAAATGTCGGCAGCCAAACTGCAACGGTCAGTTACACGCTAACTGATGGACTGAATGGCGGCTTAGGATCCAATTATAGCCTCGCCAATGACACATTCACTGTTGCCATAACCCCGAAAGATTTAACAGTGACAGGGACAAGAGTATCAACCAAAACCTTTGATGGAAAAACCGATGCCACGATCAGCGGCGGCACCTTAATGGGCGTTATGGGTGGAGACCAAATCACTTTAATTGAGTCGGGTGTTTTTGCTTCAAGCAATGCAGGGCCATCAGTCCCCATTCTTATGAATGATCGCATTACCGGGCCTGATGCCAATAATTATCGTTTGCTACAACCGCAAGGCGTTACAGGGACGATCAATGCCAATACGCCTATCCTTTATCCATCTACGACGAATAGTTTGACACCCCAAAATTCATCCCCCACGCCTCAATCCGAAAGCGCAGGACGCACGTCATCTGCATGGTCCATTGAAGTCAATGGCACCACGGCGCGCAGCACGTCAGACAGCCAAACCAATGCGCCATCAACAGCAGCAAACACGCAAAATCCGAATGCGGTCGTCATTAAGGCCGCAACAGAAGGAAATGCGATTCAAAACAACCCTGATTATTTGAATGTCGGACGCGCCATTGTGTTGGAAGCTGCTGGCGGAAATCCTCTTGTCATCAGTGCGACTGTCAGTTTTGCAAAAGGATTTGATGCAGGGCGAACCATTCTTGAATTAAATTCAAACACGCAAATCAAAGCGCAAGTGAATAATGAAACTGGGCAAATTATTTTATCCGGATCCGCCAGCGTTAAAGAATATAATGATACGATTCAAACGATCCGCCTGAAATTAAATGGCAGCCAAAACAAACGCGTCATTTCAATGACAGTGGGCCTGACAGATCAAACAGGCAAGCGCGATACGCGCCTCATTACCATCAAACCCAATGATGTTATCGGACAGACAAGCCTCCCTTTAAATCAGATCACTCCCTTGTTTATGAACCCAACTGCGCCTGTGGCGCAATCACGCACGACAGCACGGCGTGAAGCTGGAATTATTTTACCGCATTTAGCAGCCGCTCAGATCCGCTGAATTGATTTTCACATAAATTCTTACTTGGAAACAAGAGCGATACACAAGCGATAGCCAATTTTACGGATCGATTGAATTGATGGGCTCGTCACACCGAGTGACGCAATTTTTTTTCGTAATGTTGTTAAGCGCACTTCCATGCTCGCATCACTAATCGTTTCTCCATGCACTGATAAAGCCTCAAGCACCTGCCAGCGTTCTAAGATATGCGAAGGAGCGATTAAAAAGGCATTGAGAAGGTTAGCCTCAGCCTGTGTTAACTGTACTTGCTGCAATCCAGTCTGCAACACCAATTTTGAAAAAACAAAAATAGCATCAATTGATGAATTACGTTCATTTGAAAATTTATTAAAAAAACGATCAACAACAGCGAGCAATTCATCTGGATCAACAGGCTTTGGTAAATAGACATCTGCCCCTGACGCATAGCCTTGCACTTTATCATGCGTGTCACGACGCGCGGTCATCATGATAATTCCGACATCAGAGCGGGTAGATCTTATCCGTCTAGCCAGACTGAGACCATCTTCTCCGGGTAACTGAATATCAATAATATAGAGATCAGGCTGGATTGTTAAATTTTCATCTGCCAAATCTTCAGCGCAAAAATATCCAATTGCCTGATATCCTTTGTCACGCAAAAGATTGAGCGTTGAATTTCTTAAAAAATCATGATCTTCAACAACAGCAATTGATAAGGACGATGTCATGGCAACAAAACTTTCACAACGCACAGACACAAACTGATCACAAAACACCTTCTTATATAAAAAATTCACGCTTTACACAGTGATAGGAATGGAAAGTATAAAACGGACTTTTGTTTCGGTTGGTTGATAGAGGATTTGCCCATTCAACATTCGGGTGAATTGATGAACAAGATAAAGGCCAAGGCCAGATCCAGTGACGCGATGGGCTATCTGACTTCGATAATATTTGGAAAATAATTTTGAGGCATCAGGCCAATCTTGATAAATCGGTTCATTATCAATAATCACCTCAAAATATGATTTTGTATTTTTGATTGCTATATGAGCCCTTACCTCGACATATGTATCCAAGGCGCTATATTTACACGCGTTGTCAATTAAATTGGACAGAATAACACGCAACAATCGTGGGTCAGTCTGAAGAGGAGGCAGAGGATCTATTTCCACTTTGATCCGTGCGGCTTGCAAATGACGCCGGCATAAATTTTGAAGGATATCAGCTAAATCAATTGGCTCATCATGTACAATCAGATTGCCTTCAAGAATGCGTTCCGCATGCAAGCATCGTTCGATAATCTGATCAATATCATCAACCGCATTGGCAATTTGCTCATAAGATGTGGCTTGAATTGGCTCTGTCGCGGCCACCATCCGAATACCTGCCAAAGGTGTTTTAAGTTCATGAGACAGCATGGCCATGAATTTAGATTGTTCAATTCGATTTTGTCGCTCTTCTTCAGCCAAACGTTGTGACAATTCTAATTGACCTTGAAGCTCTGTTTGACGCACTACAATCGAGCGTGCACGTAATCCTAAAACTGTGGCAAGAGCAATAGAGGACAACAAGCCATGATAAAGGAGTGAGTTGAGTGTTAAGCTTGTCGCAGGTGTGATGCCGAGTAACGGCAAAACTGCTGGCATTAATAAAATGAAGACAATCGAATAGCACAGCACAATGGCATATTTAGGTACGCTTTTAGTATAGTCATCATTTTTTAAAGCGTCACCCGGTAAAGTCACGGCGATAAACCATGACGAGATAATTGCACAAAATACAGTCGCCATATTAATTTGAATACCGAGTGCGTAATATCCATTTAAATAAAGGAACAAGGTTATAAAAATAACGCCAATGAGTGCTAGCTGAATGCGTTGTCCAATTTTAGATGATTTGAATTCTTTTAATAAGACATAATCAAAATAAATTGAACTTACGACAACAAAAAATGAAATATAAAGTCGTGTAATTGTTAACGCCAATGGGTCTGGCATGACATCAAAAAAAAGTCGATAAAATCCTCTATCTACAAAGGCCCATAAAATTGTCGCAAATTGCTTGATTGCAAAAACTAAGACGATTTTATCATAGTCAATTTTTATAATCAAAAGCGCTAATAAGAATGTTAGGAAAATAACACCAAAATAGAGTCCGTATAGAAAGGTTTGCTGTTGTTCGGCAAATGTCAACGCCGGCATTCTTAAAACTTCAAACACAATTACATTTGAACTCTTTGTTTTTAATCGCACCCAGACCTGTCGCGGTTCATGGAGTTGATCAATGACAAAATGATAATTGGGTGATTTAAGCTCATCATCAAAACCTGGAAAACGCGTGCCTGTTAACCGCTGTTTTGGCACCTTGCGCGAAGGATCAAAAAATTCAATTTCATCCAAAAATGAGGGTAAAATTCTTAGCACAAACAGTGATTGATCAAATCCTCCTGGTGAAGAGATAACCTGACGAGGGTCTAAATCTAAACGAAACCAAAAAATTGATTGAGAAAAACCGCGTGTAAAAATTCCCCTATAAGGTACAAAATTTTTATCTTTCACCTCTTCAAATGTCAGCGCATTGGATGCATCTTCATAATAGGCTTGACCGACAATTGCACTTTGGGCCTGTACACGGTCAGACATAAAAAGCGAAAAAGCCACGCAACAAAGTAGAGCTGCGAAGCATAAAATTTTATGCCGTGCAGCGTTGCGGTGTTCTATCCTCGTCTTGTTCATATCCGACCTAAGCTTTCATCCTAAGATATCATCATCGATTTTATGCGGTTTGGAGTATTTAATTTGAAAAATCAAAATCCTCCAGAAACCGAGAGCCAATAGCGATCAAGTTTTTTTGTTCCATCTTGATCTCGTCCGCTTGCAGGATTGGGATTGGGATTATCTGATTGCCGATGCGCCCAAGTAAATTTATATTGCGATTGATAAGGCCCTTGCCAAAGCAGGTTCAACCCATAGCCGCGATACAGCAAATGATTATTGGTCAAAGCGCCACTATAGTGGTTGTTCATATTTTGCGTAACAGCGCCAATATCATAAAATCCTGACACTGTGAGATCATAGGGCAATTTATATTTTAACTCGCCATTTCCGATCACAGCCGAACTGCCACCCCCCTCGCTTGAGGGATAGGCCCTGACACCAGACACACCGCCGACAAATAATTTTTCCGATGAATCTAAATTTTTAAAGGCATATTGCCCCGTGGTACTGACCACGGCTTCAAGCTGCTCAGACAAGGTTTGGGTTCGTGCAACAGTGGCTTTGATTTTAGAAAACTGATTTTGCGTTTGTGTTGTCAAAGAGTCACTAGCTTTGTTTGGCGAGCCATTTAAATCAACAAGGCCTGTAACCGCTGTTAGGCTAAAACTATTAACGGCTGTCATATAAATATCATCATAAAGATTAGCATTCAAACCCACGCTCATGGCATCGGTACGATAGTGTGATGACACATTCTGATTGGCCGTGTTGATAAATGTTTTACCCACATAACCTGTCAAAAAATTTAAATTAAACACCCGCGAACGGACAATGGGATAGGTTAAATCAAACCCATAAGTTTGGGACTGACCTGCAAAATTTCCTGATTTAAGCTCTGGTGCAGTGAGATGATACTTCATCACACTCGCTGAGGCTTCAAACCGTAATCCATTATCCAGCACAGGAAAGGAAACGGCAAAGCGTCCATAATCACTCCCGAACGTATGCAAAGCGCTTACCGTCAGCAAATCACCAATACCGACAGCATTATTCAAACTGATATCACCATTGAAGCGTTGTTCTCCGGTTGAGCGCGCTCCGTAATTATCAACACTGGCTGTTGCCGTGACTTGATTGCGGCGTTGTGAAACAACCACATAGCGGCTTTCCCCCTCTTTGTGCCCGCTATCAAGTCCCCCTGTCATAGAGGCGCCCGGTAAATCATTCAGCAACAAAAGAGCACGGTCTAGTTTTTGCAAATCCACCAATTCACCAGGCTTTAACGCCTGCTCAATACGATGAACGATAAATTCGTTTTTGATTAGTCCGTTTGAACGTGGATCAATGTCAGCGCCAGAAAAATGCGCCTCGACAATTTTCAACCGAACATTTCCGCGCACCACAATTTGATGCGGAATGCTCACAGTCGCCACATAACCGCGCTGTCGATAAAGCAGCGATATTTGAGCTGCCAAATTCTGCAAATCGGCAAAATATAGCGGATGATCGAGATAAGGCGCCGCCACATGTTCTAAATCAGGCGTCTTAACGGCCAAATTACCCTCAAACAAAACACGCTTAAGCACAAGGTTTTCGCCATTGCCTTTGAGCAGATGGATTTGAGGCAGCGCCTCAGGGGATTTCACATCGGGAAGCTGGGGGTTGAACTTGTTGCGCTCAATCCCTTGCAGGAGGGAGCCCGCATCAGGTTGAAACGCTCCTGTATTTTGGCTGTAAGAGACTGAAATTGAATATAAAAATACAAAACAAAACCCGCTTAAAAGCGTAAAAAAATGCCGCCAAAGTTGCTGGATTTTACGCCCATTCACCATAGGCTTACTCAGTAACAAATCACTAATTTAGGATCTATTTTTTTCCATTTTTTGGGAGCTTTATGAGCAATATTCTTACAAATTTAGATATTTACTGAACAACTGTGTTGATTATGGGGAAAACCAAGCAAACCGGATGGACAATGGCCCGCATCTCAAAACGCTCTCTGCCACCCCTACCCCGCACTTAAACTGGCTTTCGGCAAAGCCAAGGCAAGACAAGCAAAACTGAGTGGAAAGGCAACCCGTTTAGTTCATCAAGCCCTCATCATGCGCAAGAAATGACCCGATTTTGCCTCAAAAACGGTGGTTTAAGATACTGGTTCGTTACACCCCTCTAGGCAGCCAGAACCGTTCACAGATCAAAACCTAGCTTTTGTAGTTCCATCCGCAAGGTCTCAGGATTTGTAAAATGTATGGTGGACATGCCCATCTGACGCGCGGCCTCCACATTGGCCCATGTATCATCAATAAAGACGCATTCAGAGGCCTGAATCCCGGCCCGCTGCAAAAACAGTTCAAAAATTGCCGCATCAGGCTTAAGTAAATGTTCCTCGCCCGACACAACCAGCGTTATAAAGTGATTGAGAAAATCAAATCTTTTGCGCGTCAATTCGAATTTTTCATGTGAGAAATTTGTAATCGCATGTGTAGGGATATTTTTTCGACGGGCCTCTTCTAGTATCGCGACAGTCCCTACAATAGCGCTCGGCACCATCTCTTCCCAACGCTCATCATAGGCCTTGATCGCTTCATGCCAATCGGGGTAGCGGGCTGTCGCTTGAGCGACCGCGTCTTTGAACAATAATCCTCGATCACACTCTCTGTTGAGATCCACGGTAAAAACATGGGCTAGAAACCATTCCATCTGCTCAGGATCAGCAAATATCTTTCTATAAAGATTGCGCGGATCCCACTCAATTAAAACATGCCCGACATCAAAAACAATTTGGCTTGGTTGATTTGTATTATGCATGGTCAACACTTATCCCTTAAAAAAATCATTCAGATAAAACGCATTAAAAATCGAACAAGAACTCATCATGTTGTAATCGCAGAGATCCTCTTGAAAACTCATTTATTTTCATCACAATAGAGAAGTTATCCTGCCGCTCAGCTGTAATCTTAACTGTCTCCTGTCATCTTACTTGTACAAGCTTGCCATCATTCTCGGTTTGCTGCAAACACCAAACTGGATACGCGTCAATGTCAAATAATGCATTAAAATCCAATAAAATACTTTGTGTCGGACATTGCGTTATGGATCGCGTTTTTGAACTTGAAGAATTTCCCCGCACGGCCCAAAAAATTGATGCTCTTCATGCGCGTGAAAGCGGCGGTGGCCCGGCCTCAACAGCCGCTGTCGCTATTGCCCAATTAGGAGGACATGCCTCATTTGTGGGCCATTTGGGCAATGATTCTACAGGACAGGCTTTATTAAAAAAGCTTGCTGACAAGAATATCGACATCGATCATGTCATCAGCGTTGACGGATTTAAAACAATTGCACCAATTGTATTGGTTGACCGTAATGGAGAGCGCTGCATCATCGTGCATCGACAAAAGGCTGTGATTGATGAAGACGCCATAAAATTTGATTTTTCAGAAGTCGGCCTGTTATTGACCGACACGCGCTGGATCGAAGGGGCGCAACGCGCCGTTCATCACGCAGTCCAAAAAAATATTCCAATTTTAATCGATGCAGATGGAGGAAAAAAGCAAGAGATTCTCACTTTGGTGCGTTCAGCCCAACATGTCATATTTTCCGACCAAGGACTTTACGATTGCACGAGTGATGGCAGTCTGGAATCACGTTTGAATGAAATTGCTAAAATTTGCTCCGGCATCATTGCTGTTACACATGGCGCGACAGGCTCGTCGTGGTTGATGAATGGAATCATCACCCCTGTGCCTGCTTTTAACGTTGTTGCAAAAGACACAACAGGTTGCGGTGATGTTTTTCATGGCGCCTATGCACTTGCCATTATCGAGGGTTTATCCCCGCTCGTAGCCGCACGATTTGCTTCAGCCGCGGCTGCACTAAAAGCAAAAAATGGCAATGGATGGGATGGCATGCCAAACCGTCAAGACGTTGAAGGCTTGCTCGCATCTTCTCTATCAATGACCTCAACAATTTCGTGATGTCCGTGTTGAGTCAGAAATTGCTTGGTTTCTGCGAGTGTGGGGATAGCTTGCCGCCCCCCTAAAGCACGGCACTTCATCGCCGCCACGGCACAAGCGAAAGTCAATGTCCATGCAAAAGGCCAATGGCGCAGCTCACCAAAAGCGCATGCGCCGTGCAATACATCACCTGCTCCATTGGTATCAACAGCTTCAATCTGAAAACCGGGCACTTCAAAAAAAGTCTCATTTTCATAGCCTAAAACACCTTTTTCAGCCAAACTCACAGCCACACGCTTTACTCCAAGCGCGGATAATGATTGCAATGCCTCATGGCGAGACTGGCAATGCGTGAAATTTGTGAGAAACACCGGATTGGCAATTAATTGATCCAAGTATGGAACAACATCTTCAATGCCTGGCACCAGCCGTTCCCCATCCATGGTTATAATCATGCCGGCCTCACGCGCCCATTGCACCGCTTGCAATGAGGCTGGAACGTCAATACCATCAAGATGCAATAAACGACCCGCGAGAAGATGCTCTTTGTTGAGCTCATGGGATTTAATACCAAAATCAACCGGACGACGCGTGAACAGAGTTCTTTGTCCGGTGAGCTGGTCAGCAAGCACAACACTGATTTGACCGGGGCTCGTGGGATGACGGATCACCGCTTTGGTATCAATCCCTTCTTTGGCTAAGCTGCGGATGGAAAGACGCGACCAAAAATCAGAACCGGTCTTGCCAATATAACGCGTTTTTAAACCTAACCGTGCACAGGCCACCATAGCCGTTGCAGTCATCCCCCCGCCCTGAACGGTAAAATCCTGCATCGCTTGTTTCGTGTCAGGTTGCGGATAACCATGGATGAACGCTGTGAGATCACATGTATTTACACCCAAACCCACAACATCAAATTCAGGTTTTGCCATTGAAACAATCTCTATGAGGTCAAAGCGCCAGCAGTCATGCCCTGCACCATATATTTTTGCAAAAAGACGAAGGTCACAATCAGTGGCAAACTCGCCAAAACCGAAAAAGCCATCATCGTATTCCAATCTGTAATAAATTCAGCCAACAAACTATAAATGGCCATTGTGAGAACGCGATTACCCCAAGACTCAATTAAAACAACAGCAAACAAAAACTCATTCCATGCCAATAAGAACGTATATAGCCCCGCACCAATAAAAGCCGGCCATGACAAGGGAACTAATGTTCTAAAGATAGCACCAATACGCGAGCACCCATCAACCATGGCTGCCTCTTCAATATCTTTTGGGATATTTAAAAAATAACTCCGCAACATCAAAATGCAAAAAGGCAAGGTAAATGTCAAATAGACAATGATTAACGAGATCAAAGAATCGTAAAGATTAAGGGAGATAAAAATTCTAAAGTAAGGAATACACAACAAAACCAACGGAAACATTTGCGTGGTTATTAAAAACATCAACACTGTTTTATGACCAATAAATTGAAACCGCGCTAAAGCATAAGCGGCCATAGAGCCAAAAAACAACGATAACGCCGTCACAATAGCAGCAACAGAAACCGTATTAACAAAAACCCGCACATATTTTGTTGACCCTAAAATTTTTGCGTAGGCCTCTAAGGTAAAAAGATTTGGTATCCAATCCGGTGGCATTTTCATGACTTCCACATTGGGACGCACAGAGACACTCAACATCCAGCTGAGCGGAAAACACATGATCACAATGGCAAGTAACAACAACCCATAGGTCACGAGACTCAGGATTAGTCTTTTACCTTTAATACCTAGTAGTTGCGGTTGAGCATGTGTTGATGTTGGCATGATCCGTAACCTTTTATGCGTTATTATTCATGGCACGCTTCACATAAAAGGCGCTGACAATAAACAAGAAAACAAACATGATGACTGCTTCGGCGGACGCATAACCAAATTTCATTTTTTGAAACCCGTCAAAATAAATGGCCGTTGCCAAAACTTCAGATGAATGGGAAGGGCCTCCTCCTGTCATGACAAAAACAGGATCAAATGCTCTAAAGGTCCAGATAGAATCCAGTAAAACAATTGTTGTAATCACACTGCGCAATTCCGGCAGCGTGATATAAAAAAATTGCTGCATCATGGTTGCACCATCAATCTGTGCGGCTTCATATAGTTGTTGTGGCACTGATTGCAATCCAGCCAATAACATCACCATAAAAAAAGGATAAGCGCGCCAAACATTCATCGCAGTAACAGAGGCCAAAGCTGTTGAGGAATCGCCAAGCCACGCAATATTGGACAGTCCGCTTGTCAGACCCATGCTGGTCAATACGCCATTGAAAACACCAAAAGGCGCCAGCATCAAAACCCAAATCATCCCGGCCACTGTCGGCGCTAACAGCCATGGCACAATCAAAATGCCGCGCGCAACCGAACGAAAGAATTGATTGATTTTTGCATTGAGCAACAGCGCTAAACCAAGACCGATCACCAGATGTAACACGACACTGCCTAAGGTGAAGGCAACCGTATTGCCAACCACACCCCAGAAAAACGGATCCGTGACCAGCTGATAATAATTATTCAGACCAACCCAGGTCTCACGTGTTAAGTTGCTCTCGTGAAAACTAAGCCGTAGCACCTCTAAAAAAGGGTAGATCATCAACAAGCTTAGCAAAAGCAAAGAGGGCCATAAAAACGAATAAGCTAAAACCTCTTCACGATAATGTCTTTTTAACCTTGCGCCAAAAGACATGACCGATCCACGAGACGTGGATCGGTTTTGTAGTGTGTTATGTTTCATTGCAAAAACTATTTTGCTGCGGTGAAAATCTTGTTCCATTCTGCGGCAGCATCATCAAGAGCCTGCTTGGCTGATTTTTTGCCTTGAACAGCATTTTGCACTTCAACGGTCATAACCTTGTTCATTTGCACGGCATTCGGCATTACGAGAAAAGGTGATTCCGCATTGGCTTGGCTCATCGCTTCCGTAAAGGCTCTGAACAATTTACGTTCTTTGAACCAATCTTGATTGGCGACATCAAGCCTGGATGGGAAGCCCCCAGTTCCCTTTGCCCAAAGCTCAGACCCTTTCGGGCTCGACATCCAGCGTACAAATTTCCACGCGGCTTCTTTATCCTGCGCTTGGCTGGTAATGGTGTTTAAAGAGCCCCGCACCATCGTGCCTGTTGTCATACCCTTAGGGAGAGGCGCAATGTCATATTCCAAATTGGGGTTCAACCCTTTTTGGATCGCAACACCCCATGGCCCTTCAAACATCATCGCGACATTTCCCGTGCCAAAATTCGCGCGTTTTTCCTTTTCGCCATTTGATAAAGTGCCGGGTGCTGCAACTTTATGTGTATTGATCCGCTCCACATAGGATTCAATCGCTTTGACACCTTCGGGGCTGTTAAATACAGCCGTATTGGTGTTGGTATCAATTAATTTTGCTCCATATTGCAGAAGCAAAGGATAGATATCATATGTCGCATTGGTTGGTGGCTCTGTCGCCAAAGTCGCTGTGACAGCGAATTGTTTTTTATCGGGATTTGTTAGCTTTTTTGCATAGTCGTTAAATTCCGCCCATGTCTTGGGTGGTCCTTCAAGGCCTGCTGCTTTGAACAGTGCTGTGTTATAAAACATCGCCACCGATCCAGATTCAATCGGCAAATAATATTGTTTGCCTTTCCATTTGGTTTGGAATGTCTTGGGAATACCAGCCATATAGGGTGGTGCTTCTTTGGCAATTAAATCATCAAGCGGGCTGAGCATGCCGAGATCAGCAAATTCAGCAACCCAATCCACCTGCACGAGCAAGACATCAGGTAATTTTTTTGCCTGAAACTGTACAACGGCTTTGTCATGAAAGCCTTGGAAAGGTGAATCAACCAATTCTAAAGTAATGCCCGGATTATCTTTCTCAAAGGCCTCTTTAAATTCGGCCATAAATTTTTCACCGACTTCTGTCGTTTTCCATTGCGACCATTTCACCGTTGCCGCTTGAGCAAAAGCCGGCATCAACAAGGTTGAAGCCAATCCAAGCGCCGCAAGTTTTAATGTGGTCCGTTTTGATTGTGTACTTGTCTTCATCATTGTCGTTTTCATCGCTTCCCCCTTGTGATGGTATGGTCAGTGTTGCATGAAAAATTACCAGCAGCTTTATTTGATTTTGTAGTTTTTTGGATTTTATGAAAGGTGTCGTTTCAACGCTTCAGGTGCAGGTGGATAAATAATCGGCGCCTCAGTATAGCGCGCAACCAAGTCGACTGTATTTTCAATTTTCAACCAAACAAACATATCATGAAACATTTTTTGCAATGAATTCATCACATCATTTTGTATGGGTTCTGGCAAATTCCAAAATTTTTCTTTCATAATTTTCCAAGCTTTTTTACGCACATTATACAAAAATTGCGTGTCATTTTCATTTGCACCCCGCTCATGCGCATGATGCGTAAAGGTGAAATTTTTTATATCCTCGGAAAATGATTTCGGCAGGCTGGGGTGATCAAAAATTAAATTATTAAACCCAAGCGCTAAATGAACCTCGACAGCGCCATTATCTGGCATTTGCGCCAATTGCTCACCGCGCAGAGTCGAGGCACCATGCTGTACAGCACCAGCCATATGGTAGTCATTTTGGCAAAGTGTTGTGATGGTTTTTAAAACTGAATAATCCACGTTAACCGGCGCTAAAGTTCCATCCGGCTGCATTTTACCACCATGATAAGTCCCTGAATTTACGCTAATTTTACTAACCCAAGCGGCCTCTTTGTTTTTAGCCGCCAACGCTTTGGGATAGACAGACATGAAGGCATGTAATTCTTCCGGCGTTGTATTATGGTGACCGACTTCACCAATTTCAGCACCGAGTGAAATGGTGACCCCAGCCGGTTCAAGAGAACGCACATAATCTGTAAACAATGCGGTTAATTCAGCATTCAACCGTTGTTGATCTTCAACAGTCGGCAATGACAAATCAACAACTGTTGAGGCATCAATATCGATGTTAAAAAAGTCTGCATCGATTTGTTTTTTCATCATCCCTTTTAAGCGTTCAATTTCCGCCTGCGGATCTTGCGCATAGGCCTTAGCATTGACCTGATCATGATCAGCCTGCATGAAAACAGGGCCCACATGCCCTTCCCGCAATGCGGCAGCCAAAGCTGCAGCCGTATATTCAACAGGCGGCTGTTCGGCAAATTGCGTTTCAGTGATCGATTGCTCAAATATAAACAAATGCGCATTGATTTGCTGCGCCGCTCTAAACACAGCGCGGATGGTATTATACGACCAACCCCGCAGATTCATGGCCGGAACTGTTTTATTGCTCCATTTCTTATCTGCATAGGCCATATAAAGACCTTGAATAGAAGCCGGAACAATCCCTGCGGCCAAGGCCGACACACGAATGGCCCAAATCGCTAGCGCGCGCGCATCAGGTTCCGCCAAGGCTGCGGTGCGCGCCCATCGATCGATCATATCATTGGGTGGTTTTTTTAAATTATCATAGGTCAAACGACCATCAACAATCAGTCCCACATTTTTCATATCATGGATCATGTCTTGGGCGGTCGCGCATTTCATCGAGGATACTCCTTCATAAGACGGTATTGTGTTTTGCATGATAGGAACTGTCAATCATGCGCGACATAAAAAGACTAGTTTCGTGCTCTCTATAAAGTGATAGCGAACCAAGCTTGGTCTATGACTGCATAGCTTACCCGGAGAAGAAATGCTTAGTTTTGCATAGCTGTTAGACGATGAGACGCATGAGAGACTTAGTGAGAGGGTTGGAATAAGGAAAAATGTTGCAGCGCGAAACGGCTCTTCTGCGCGAACAGTGAGGATCGTGGTGGTTACGGTAATCGTTCACGTCTTAAATCATACGACAAGACAGGCTATACAGCCTGATCAAATCTGTTGCGCAGACAAAAACAAGCC
>CAWUMW010000007.1:0-26229 GCA_963923415.1 uncultured Hyphomicrobiales bacterium
GGTCTTCCGCATAGGCTTTCAGTCCATGCTTTAAAAACTGATCCAGACGATCATGTGCTCCGTGTTCGCTGATCGTCCAATGCGCCACCATTGATGAGGCCCAATCGGGTTTATTGGGGAGCAGCTTTAATTGCGCGAGTGACAGGGAGGCAAAGGTTTTTGGGTCGAATGGCGCCGCCGCTATTTTATTGGGAGCGGGCAGTGGCGGGGATGGTTCGCCTAAAGCGCGGGCGGCTTTCCAAAAGGGGGTGAAGACTTTCATCGGTTGGCCGGTTTTTGTTGTCACCTGCCACGGCTCGACCAAGAGATGCGCGTTGAAACTTTCTACCTCCAGACCGCTATCGCGCGCATAGGTTTTGATCTCTGTATCAATGCTGCGTTCTTGCGCGCCATAGCGACGCGACCAATAAAGCGCTTGTGCGCCTGTCGCGCGGATCAGCGTTTTTAGAACAGGCAGAGCTTGACCGCGCAACAATATAAGGGGGGCGCCTAATTTGTCTAACCGCGTCATCAGGGCATCCAGCGCATAATGCAGCCATACTTTGCTTGCGCTTCCTAACGGGCGCAAAGACGGTGTGGGGCTTTCATCAATATAAATCGGGAGAATGGCATAGCCTTTGGCCAAAGCCGCCTGCAAAGCAGGGTGATCAGAGAGTCGTAAATCATCCCGAAACCAGAGCAGGGCAATCGGTTTTTGTTTTGACGCACGCGCCATCTGTTCTCACCTTCTTACACGCACACATAAGATGTCATCTTACTGAACAAGCACAGCGGTCTGCAACAGGCATTGCGGGCTCAACGCTGTGCGGCATAAAGAAAGCCCCGTTTGAGGCGGGGCTTTCGGAGATGGGATGAATAGGCCGTTTGATCAGGCGGCTTTGAGAGCGGCCTTATCGACATGTTGGGCTAGTAATTCTGCGGTCATCGCCGACAACGTCCAACCGAGATGGCCATGGCCTGTATTATAGAAAATGCCTTTGCGCCGACCGGGGCCGACTTTCGGCATCATATTGGGGGTCATGGGCCGCAGTCCTGCCCAAGGCACAACCTGTTCGGTGCTGACTTTGGGGAAATAGCGGCGTGTCCAATGAACAAGCGGCGCAATCCGGTCTGCCCGAATATCTTTATTCATGCCGTTAAATTCAGCCGTACCTGCAACCCGGAAACGGTCTTTGCCGAGCCGTGAGGTGACGATTTTGGTATCTTCGTCAAGCAGGCTGACAAAAGGCGCGCCGGCTTGGCTGTCGGCGTCGTTGAGCATCACGGTGATCGAATAGCCTTTAACTGGATAGATGTTGATCCGGTCACCCAGAGACGCTGCCAAGGCGCGGCTGGCGACCCCGCCACACACAACCACTGCATCGACATCGGTTGTCCCATGCGCTGTTTCTTGACTGTTCAACGTCATGTCCCAAGACAGGCGATGGCCGTTGCCGTGATCCTCAATTGAGGTGATGGCGCATTGCATAAACAATTGGGCGCCCAATCGTTCACACGCCTTCAACAAGCCGACTGAAAATTTATGAATGTCGCCGGTGCAATCGGAGGGGGTGAAAAACCCGCCATAAAGCGAATTAGATTCCAGCGTGGGTTCAATGTGCCGGATTTCCGACGCAGTGACAGCGCGCCGGTCAAGCCCGCCTTCAACCAGCAATTGATTGGTTTTGGCAGCCTGCTCAAAACTCGGTTGGTCCCGGTAAATATGCAGAATGCCTTTTTTCTCGAGATTGAAGTCAATATTTTCGTTCTTGGCCATTTCAAACAAATGCGCACGCGCGGCAATGGCGAGACGCGTTGTTTCAATCGTATTAGCGCGGTAATGGCGCAATTGCGCGACAAATTCAGTCAGCCACGAATATTTGTGCCAGCTTGGCATTGGGTTGAGTAAGAGCGGGGCATCGGGCTTGAGCATCCATTTCAAGCCTTTGAATAAGGTCGGCAGATTGTTCCACACTTCCGCATTGCTGGCGGACAATTGTCCACCATTGGCGAAGGATGTTTCCATCGCGGCATAGGGATGTTTTTCAAACAGGCTGACTTTATAGCCACGCTTGAGCAGCGTATAGGCAGTGGTTGTGCCAGTAATTCCAGCACCGATAACGGCAATATGTTTCATGAAAAATAGGTCTCCGTGTCAGGGTTGCAGCCGACATGACGCTGTGTCAGTCAGACCGTCCCCATCTGTCACGGTACCTGAGAGCTTGGCCTCGTTCCCTTCTTTGCATGGCAGACGCCTGCAAATCAGGATTACGCAGCTTCCCCTTCGGTGGGCGCCAGGATTGGCACCTCTCTCCAGATTGTCCCCTTATAGACGGTCCATGTGCCTGAGAGTTTCCGGGGTGGTTGCTCCTTCGGCGGCGTTCTGATCCGGCTCTTCCTTGCCACTCTGCGTCTCACCTGAGGGTGATCGTGCAAGAGGGAAGGGCGATGGGACGTAACGCGCTCTCCCGCCCAAAAGTTGTTTGGACTTTATTATCCTCTCATGCCGTGTGAGTCTGCGCAACAAAAACATTTCATAAGCTAAAACCGTCTTCTCAGCACAGGCTTGAGGGGCGGGGGCGTGAAGGATAATAACGGCTTGGGCTGGGGGCCGTGCCGTGCCGCACATTCATGGAATGGGCTTATCGTTTTGAAAGATAACAGAAAAATGGCTCCGCGAGCAGGACTCGAACCTGCGACCATTCGATTAACAGTCGAACGCTCTACCGACTGAGCTATCGCGGATCACCGAAGTGAGGTGCAGTTACAACAAGATTGGGGCAGATTGCAAGACGTCCCCGGCAATTATTCGTAAAAAGTTTACTGCGGAAAGCGGCGCGGAGGTGCATTCGTGTGTTGCGCGGGGCGGGCAGCCTTGCTATCAGGGCGGTGCGGACGCCTTAGGGTGCTCGTCGGGGGCCTCGTGGCGGAGTGGTTACGCAGAGGACTGCAAATCCTTGTACGGGGGTTCGATTCCCTCCGAGGCCTCCAATGATCCGCAACGGGTGAGGGTGTCGGGGCGGCTGCTTTTAGACGAAAGCGCCAAACCAGAAGAACCAGAGAGGCGTTCATGCTCGATCAAGCCGCCAAGCGCCGTGCCATGGTTGATAACCAATTGCGCACCTATGACATTACCCAGCAATCTGTGCTGATGGCGATGGAGCAGGTGGCGCGTGAGGCTTTTGTGCCCGCAGCACTCAAAGATCTTGCTTATGCGGACCGGGCTGTGCCGTTTGCCGAAACCGGACGCTTTATGCTGTCGCCCATGTTGTTAGGAAAACTGCTGCAATCAGCGCAGATTCTCCCTGATGATCGTGTGTTGGATGTCGGCTGCGCCTCAGGCTATTCCACTCTTGTGTTGACCCATTTGTCGCGTCATGTGTCGGCCATTGAGCAAGAGCCCGTGCATGTCGAACAGACCCGTTTGGCACTGAAAGCGGATCACCATAGTCCTGTTGCGGTGTTTCGTGAGCATTTGTCAGGCGATGGTCACAAGCACGGTCCCTATGACGTCATCATTGTGCAAGGCGGTGTTGAGGTTCAGCCCGATTCTTTGCTGAAATTATTGGCGGAGGGGGGACGTTTGGTGGCTGTCGATATGCGCGAAGGGGCGGGCCAGATTGTTCGTTATGTCAAAAACGCGCATGGGGTCGGCTGTGTCCGCGTAGCTTCGGCCCAAGCTCCCGTTTTGGCGGCGTTCCGCAAACATGCGGCTTTTGTTTTTTAAGTCTTTTTTCGTGCCTGTTTTTGCGTTTTGGTTCACCGGCATCTTGAATTTGAGGATGCCTGTCAATTTTGTGTTAACCATACTTGCCCAACTGCGTCTTATCCTGCTATCGGTCGTAGGAAAGTTGGGCGCCGATTCTGCGCGCCGGAGTAATTTTATGCAATTACGTTCGAAATGTCTGTTAAGTGCTGGTGTCTTGGTTGCCGCTTTGTGGTTTATCCCCTTGGCCGGTGCCGAGACCATTGATGGTGCTTTAGCCCGCGCCTATCAGAGCAATCCGGATTTGAATGCCAAGCGCGCTTCCTTGCGGGCGATTGATGAAAGCGTGACCCGTGCCTCAGCGGCAGGGCGTCCGAAAGTGAATTCAACCGCTGATTATGGTTTGTCGGATCAATGGAAATCACAAAAAACTGGGCGTTTAGATTACAGCGATCAATCTTTACCGCGCGGTGCGGGGGTGTCGGTCACTCAAGTATTGTTTGCATCCGGTAAAATTGAAGCGGCGGTGAATGCGGCTGAGCGCGGCGTGATTGCTGAGCGTAACAATCTGGCCAATACGGAGATGCAAACGCTTGTGGATGCGGCAACCGCCTATATGGATGTGTTGCGCGATACGTCCGTGGTGGATTTGCGTAAAAACAATATCAGCGTGTTGAAAGAGCAGCTGCGCCAGACCCAAGATCGTTTTTCGGTGGGGGAAGTGACCCGCACGGACGTGGCGCAAGTTGAAGCGCGTCTGGCTTCAGCCCAAGCAGATTTAGCCACCGCCGAAGGCACGTTAAAAACCAGCATTGCAAAATACCGGCAGGTGATTGGTGAGGATCCGCGCAAGGTTGATCCAGCCCGCCCGTTGGCCCGCTTTACCTACAAGTCACTCAATGATGCGGTGGCAACCGCTTTGGCATCGCATCCTTCGGTGATGTATGCGCTCGTCAATGTGGAAGTGGCCGAATATTTATTACGGCAAGCCTATTCCGGCTTGGGACCGACTTTGGGTGTGACGGCGACGTCTTCCAAGCGCTATGAATATCAAAATAGCGGCCCAAAATATTCATCCAACAGCATTGTCGCGCAATTGACCTTCCCGCTTTATGATGGCGGCGATACGCATGCGGGGATCCGGCAGGCCAAAGAAGTGGTCGGTCAGCGGCGGCTTGAGGCCGATTCCGCTCGGGAAAAGGTTCGTGCCGGGGTTATCGGCAGTTGGAGCCAGCTTGAAGCCGCGAAAGCCAGGATTCAATCCGCCAATGCGCAGGTCGAAGCGGCCACAATCGCGCTGAATGGGATCCGTGAAGAGGCCAAAGTCGGACAGCGCACGACGCTGGACGTGTTGCTGACCGATCAGGATTTGCTGAGTGCGCGGGTCAGTTTGGTTCAGGCGCAACGCGACCGGGTTGTCTATTCTTATGCCCTGGCGCAGGCCGTCGGCCAGTTAAATGCCGATAATTTGAAGTTAAACGTGCGTATTTACGACCCCGTGGCCCATTATAATGCCGTTTCGGACAAGTGGTTTGGCATTATACCCCCGGAATCCAACTGATTTTTTAAAAAAATCAGTTTTTTTGTATTCTTGCGTTGTTCTTTGTTGCTTGGATATTGATCACGCCGCTCTGATCCTTTACGGATAGGGAGGTGAGTGAGGGTATGATGTCGGGGCTGAACGAGAAATCGCGCGATCCTTCGATGGAAGATGTATTAGCGTCCATCCGCAAGATTATTGCGGAGGAGCTTGACGCTGCGCATCATGCTGCCGTTGAAGATATTGGCCCGTCGGACCATAATTTGCCGTGGGCGGAACGCCAATCCAACACGCAGGCCCGCAAAACGGCTCCGGTTATGCCGGTTCAGGTGATTTATACCCATGATCCCGTCAAGCATTACGAGCCTGGTGGGGCCGATGCTGAGGCGCATGGATTAGACCTTTCTGGCCCTGAAGGGGCATTGGCAGGACATGCCATGGAGCATGGCGAAGCTGGTGCTGTGAAACCAGCGCACAGTGAGGCTCTCCCATCAGATTTTGTTCTGGCGGAAAGTGATCATCCCGAAACAGCCTCCGCCATTCCTCCGATTGCCCAATTGCCGCATGATATTTTCGTTTCCGCTGCTGATCATTCAGCTGCCGATCTGGCCCATCAGGACGATCTGGCCCATCAGGAAATTGCGATAGAAAATCAGCATGCAAGCCATGATCCTCATGGGATCAACGGCATTGATCATGAGAGCGCCCTTCCGAATGGGTCCGTGCATTTGGCGGCTGATCCAATGGTCTCGGCCCTTGAAGCAGTCCGTAACGAGGCCCAAACCCCGTGGTCTGCGGCGCCGTTGCCCTTCGAGACCCTCGCTTTCGCCTCAGACTCTGCTGCTCCAGACTCTGCGGCTCCATTAGGCGAGGAGGCTGGAACGCCATTTCCGTCCGCTGCGCTGTCTGACTTGGTGTTGTCGTCTTCGTCCGATCATGGAGGCGTGATCAGCGCGCAGGCGTCAGCGACGGCAGATCATGCAGTGTCTGCTCATGCGGTGTCTACTGCTGCCGGTTTAGAGTCCCTGACCTCTGGCGCTCCGCTTGCCTCTTTGAGCCATGGTTCAATCGATCCTGCCGCTGAGGCAGAGATGTCTGAGTTTTTGGAGAGCCAGAAGCCACAAATGAATGTGAAGCTTGATCTCTCCTTCTTGGAATCCAAAATGGGCCATGCAGAGAGCGCAGTGTCAGATCCGCTTGCGGTGCCGGCTGCGTTTTCTTCTCCTTCGGTTGCCTCGTCTTTGGAGACGGCACGGCCTGAGGCTTCTATTTTTACCGCGAAGCCGGCGTCTCATCCTTTGCCGCCCTTTATTCCGTCGCAAGAGCCGTCTTACACACCTTTGGTGTCGCAACGGACAACGGATGCGCTGTTATCCTCTTTGCGGCAATTGACAGAAGCGACGCGCCCGCCTCCGGCACCTGCGCCTGCACCGCGTCAAAACCCTGTCTATCCGCGTCTTGATGAGTATGTGGCCGATCTGTTGCGGCCTCTATTGAGCCAATGGCTGGATGAAAATTTGGAGCGGATTGTCGATCAGGCCGTCCGCGACGAAATCGCCAAGGTCACAGAGAAATTCCGTCCTTGACGGTTCGGGCTGCGGGCTCTGTGCAGCCCTTTTGATGAACGATCCTTCCCCTCTCTCATCATCTCTTGACCTGAGCGGGTCTGATCGATCCGGCTCTTAGGCGGATCTGTGGATGAACAAGGGTGATGTCAGATCGTGCAGCCTAGAGTGGGAGGCGCGAAGAGAGCATGGCAGCTTTTGAAGGCTTCAGTTTTGAAAAACTTCGGTTTTGAAATGGTGTGAATGATGGAAAAGACTTTTGATCCTGCATCGGTTGAGGCGCGTATCGGACAGTTATGGGACGATGCACAGGCTTTTCGGGCTGGGCGAGCTGAGCGTGCGTCCGCTGAGCCTTATACCATTGTGATTCCTCCGCCGAATGTCACAGGCTCTTTGCATATGGGCCACGCTCTCAATAATACGTTGCAAGATATTTTATGCCGCTTTGAGCGGATGCGGGGCCGCGATGTGTTGTGGCAGCCCGGCACGGATCATGCGGGTATTGCCACGCAAATGGTTGTTGAAAGAAAACTCGCCGCTGAAAAACGTCCTGACCGGCGCAGCATGGGTCGACAGGCTTTCTTGGAAGAGGTCTGGCGGTGGAAGGAAGAGTCCGGCGGTACGATCAATGCGCAATTAAAGCGCTTAGGGGCATCGTGTGATTGGTCGCGTCTGCGCTTTACCATGGGTGAAGGGGGGGCGGCCGATGACCAAATGGTGCGGGCTGTTACCAAGGTTTTTGTTGCACTTTACAAAGAAGGTTTGATCTATCGCGACAAGCGGCTTGTGAATTGGGATCCGCATTTTGAGTCTGCTATTTCCGATCTTGAAGTGCTGCAAATGGAAAAGCGCGGCACCTTCAAAATGTCGCGCCAGGATGAGGAGCCTTTTCAACCCTCAGCCTTGTTCAAACTGCTCGATAAAGAGCCCTCCGGCCATCTTTACACGATCGACTATCCCTTGCAGGGCTGTGTGTATGATCCGCAGGATGAGGCCACCTTTATTCGCATTGCCACCACGCGACCGGAAACCCTGTTAGGGGATACAGCGATTGCGGTTCATCCTGAGAATGAAAAGCTGAGCCATCTGATTGGCCGTCACGCCGTTTTGCCCTTAGTCGGACGTCTGATTCCGATTATTGGGGATAGCTATGCAGACCCTGAAAAAGGCACTGGTGCGGTGAAGATTACCCCCGCCCATGACTTTAATGATTTTGAAGTTGGTAAGCGGCATGGCTTGCCGGCGATCAATATTTTCGATGCAAAAGCGCGGCTCGACTTACTAGGATCAGACGCGTTTACATGGGGCGAAGGCACAGATCGCGCCGCTGTATTGGCTTTGCACGGACAGGATCGGTTTGTGGCGCGTCAATCCGTCATTCGCATGGTGCATGCGGCTGGGTTTTTGACCGCGATTGAACCCTCGACCATGATGGTGCCACATGGAGATCGCTCAACAGTGGTGATCGAACCTTGGTTGACGGATCAATGGTATGTCGATGCGAAAACCCTTGCGGCTCCTGCTTTGGCAGCGGTGCGGTCGGGTCGCACGCAATTTGTGCCAGAGAATTGGGAGAAAACCTATTTCCAATGGCTGGATCATATTGAGCCATGGTGCATTTCACGGCAATTGTGGTGGGGGCACCAAATTCCGGCATGGTATGGCCCCGATCAACAGGTCTTTGTTGCGCTCTCTGAGGCAGAGGCTTTGGCGCAAGCCAAAGCGCATTACGGGCATGAGGTCGCCTTACACCGCGATGAGGATGTGCTTGATACGTGGTTTTCCTCTGCACTTTGGCCGTTTTCAACATTGGGTTGGCCGGATGAAACCCAAGAGGTGCAGCGCTATTACCCAACCAATGTGTTGGTGACGGGTTTTGATATTATCTTTTTCTGGGTCGCCCGCATGATGATGATGGGATTGCACTTCATGCCGGATGTGCCTTTCTCCACCGTTTATATTCATGCTTTGGTGCGCGATGAAAAAGGCGCCAAAATGTCGAAATCAAAAGGCAATGTGATTGATCCGATTGAATTGGTTGATCAGTTTGGGGCCGATGCATTGCGCTTTACACTTGCGGCTATGGCGGCGCAGGGACGCGATATTAAGTTGTCGAAACAACGCGTCGAAGGCTATCGAAATTTTGCTACCAAATTGTGGAATGCAACCCGTTTTGCAGGCATGAATGGATGTCAGCGCGCCGATCATTTTGATCCTCATCAGGTTCAATTGCCTCTCAATCGTTGGGCGATGGGAGAGTTGGCGCGCGCCATTCATGAGGTGACGACGGCACTGGAAGCCTATCGTTTTAATGATGCTGCGCATGCAGCCTATCGTTTTGTTTGGAACATTGTGTGTGATTGGTATTTGGAATTGTCCAAACCGATTTTCATGGGTGAAGACGGACAGGCTAAATCAGAAACGCAAGCCTCGATTGCTTATGTAATTGATGAAACCTGTCGTTTGCTGCATCCATTCATGCCCTTCATCACCGAAGAGATTTGGGGTTTGACGGGCGCACAGGGTCCGCAGCGCAGCAGCGTTTTGGCACTGGCAGCTTGGCCGCAAGGCGAGGGGCTTGAGGATCCAGAAGCTGAGCAGGAAATTGGCTGGCTGGTTGATCTGGTCACCGAGATCCGTTCGGCCCGCGCAGAAACCAATGTGCCGGGTGGCGCGCAGGTGCCGCTCGTTCTGGTGTCGCCTTCTGCGCAAACACAAGCCCGGGTTGGACGCTGGTCAGATATGATCCGCCGTTTGGCGCGGATTTCAGAGATTACATTTGCCAACCAAGCACCTAAACAAGCGCTTGGTTTGATTGTGCGGGGAGAGGTCGTCGCCTTGCCACTGGCCGGGATTATTGATCTGGACGCTGAGCGTCAACGCCTTGGCAAAGAGATCGATAAGCTTGTCTCGGACTCAGAGAAAATCCGCACCAAATTGGCGAATGCCGATTTCGTGGCGCGGGCTCCCGAAGAGGTGGTGGAAGAGCAACGTGAGCGTCTGGAAGAGGGGGAGGCACGCCTGATCAAATTGCGTGAGGCGTTGACACGATTGGCGTCTTAATCAAGCTTTGCCCTTTAGGCTTTACGGATCAAAAATCGTAATTTTTGTGCCTGTGTTGATTGATCAAGCAGGTGATGCCCCTCAGTTTGAACCAGATGCGGAATGTCGATCTGCGCCATTGGGTCGGTACACAGGATTTCTAGCTCCGCTCCGCTTGCGAGCGCGCTTAACATGCGGGCGGTTTTAAGCGCCGGGAGCGGACATTTCAGCCCCGACAGATCAAGCCTGTGCGAAACAGAATGGCCTGTGGCTGATAAGCCATCGTGTTTAGCTAACAGGTGATGGGCGCGCTCCAGATCCTCAGGCGTATTGACGTTAAAAAACGGGTCAGAGGGCTCCTCGTTCCATTCCGCATAAGCGCAGCCAAACCGTTTGAGCAGGGTGTCGAGCTTGCGCCACTGTTCGGTGAGGACGGCTGATTTGATCTCATCCCGCAAGGCTAACGGCCACAGAGCAAAGGGGGGATGGAGCTGACCGTTTGACTGCGCACAGGCAAGCGGCTGGCCTTCATCGTGGCGGGCCTGTTCGAGCCGCGCAACCAGATCAAGCGGCAAGAATGGGCTGTCTGAGGCCACACTGGCAAGAGTGGTGCAGTCGGGATGATGATCAGCAACCCAATCAAGCGCTGCCACAATGCCCGCTAAAGGCCCTGCAAAGCCCGTCAGCGTGTCTGCAATCACCGGGAAGGGGTAATCAGCATAGATCGGCTCTGAGGCGTTGCTGTTGATCAGCAGCAGGCTGCATTGCGGGGCAAAGCGGTCGATTACATGGTCAATCAGGCGACGGTCCCCTAACAGCCTGAGCGGCTTATCCGCGCCGCCCATGCGCCGCCCCATTCCTCCCGCCAGCACAACTCCAATCGATTTCATCAGGACAGACCCTTTAACAACGGGCAGAACGGCAAGACAGGTGGTGGGCGGGACTTAGTGGGTGGGAATTGGCGCATAGGGATGCTTATGCCACACAAGCGCGCGATTTTCATCAAAAACACATCATGCAAGGCGCATCAAAGTTTTGGAGCTGCTTGATAGCGGGATATGGGATGGGCTGCTGGATCGGGCTCTTACAACGGCCAAGATGTAGCACACAAGATTCTGTAAAACACACAAGATCCTGCAAAAAAGGGGTTTGGTGAGCTCGGAGGGACTCGAACCCTCGACCTACAGATTAAAAGTCCGTTGCTCTACCAGCTGAGCTACGAGCTCCCAAAACCGCGCTCTGGGTAATGTGCTTGGCGCCAATGGTCAATAGCTGATCTGCAACTTAAGGCGATTCTGTGTGAATCAGCGGTAAATTTGTGACCAAATGCAGCAAAGCGCGGTCGCTTAAAATGAGATTCCGCTCTTTTGGCTTCAACCAGTTGATGGCATCGGACAAAGTTTGCGCATCAGCGAGTTTTGCTTCCGCAACGGCCCGTTCGGCATCAATATCGCCTCTATGACGCCGCGGAACGGGGGGAAGTAGGCTCAAATGGGCTTCATAGAGCTGCGAATCACGAGCCAGGGCTTCTAATCCGTCCGCTTCATCAAAATTGAGGGCCTTATAATCTGCTTGCAGGGCATTGGCACGCGCGATCACCGGGGGCACATCGGTTTCTTCGGGAATCAGCAACAGATGCATCCGTTTGAGCGCCAGTCCCAAGGCCAGACTGGAGGAGGCGGCAGAGAGCGGGATCGATAAGACCAGTCCGAGAATGGTGGGTGACATCCAGCCAAACAGTGATGGGGAAATGATAAAGGCGGTGATCGCCACAATCACGCCGAGTGCGACATGCAGCCGATGGCGGCGGATAATATCGCTGATCGGAATCGATCCGTCATCGCGCCGTTGAGGGTTCCAGCCTGTATCGCGCCCCATCAGAATTTGGCTCACCGCTCCTGATTGGATCAGCATCATGATGGGCGCAACCAAAGCCGAAATCAGAATTTCCAACAAAGCGGAGACAAATAATAAAAATACCCCGCCGCAGGCCCGACGGTCGTGGCGGTTGAGCAGGGTGAGAACGAGCCCGAAAAATTTGGGCGCCAGCAAGATCCCCATGGTGAGTTCGAACAAGGCCAGCGCGCGCTCGGCGTCAAAGCGTGGCCAGGTCGGAAACAGTGAGAATTGCTGTGTGAAATATTCGGGGCGCACATAAGTTGATTGCAGAACCAGCAAAATCCCGACAAACAGCTGGGCCAGCCAGAAGGGGGAGGCAAGATAGGACATCACCCCGGTGGCAAAATGCTGGCGGGTGGGCCAGGTCAGGCCCTTGGCGCCGATCACCCGCAAATGCTGCAAATTCCCTTGGCACCAGCGTCGATCGCGCACCGACAGATCAATCAGCGAAGGCGGGCTTTCTTCATAGCTGCCGCGCAAATGCGGCAGCATATAGACCGACCACCCCGCCCGGCGGATTAGCGCGGCTTCAACAAAATCATGGCTCAGAATATGGCCGCCAAAGGGCGGCTTGCCGGATAATACGGGAAGCCCCGCATGGTCGGCAAAGGCCTTGGTGCGGATGATGGCGTTATGGCCCCAATAATTTCCCTCCCGTCCCGACCACAGGGCCAGTCCGGTGGCAATCACCGGGCCATAAATACGCGCCGCAAATTGTTGCAGGCGGGCGAAAAACGTATTGCGATTGGTGATCAAAGGCAGGCTTTGAATGATCCCCGCATCGGGATCATTTTCCATCGCGTGCGCCAGTCCAACAATGCAGTCGCCGCTCATCAGACTGTCGGCATCCAGCACCAGCATGAACGGATAGGCGCCGCCCCAGCGGGTGACAAAATCTTCGATATTGCCAGATTTGCGGCCAATATTGCGCGGGCGATGGCGATAATAAATGGCCATCGTCGAGCCGCTTCGATCCCGCAAGGCCATGAAGGTGCGTTCTTCGGCAATCCAGACATTCGGATCGGTTGTGTCAGACAGCACAAAGACGTCAAAGGCGTGCGCTTGGCCAAGCGCTTCGATGTCTTCGATCATGGCCTGTAACGCCGCAAAAACCCGCGATGGCGTCTCGTTATAAACGGGCATCACCAAAGCCGTGCGTTCTTTCAGCGGGGCGGCAGGTGCGGGCGGGGTTCCCTTTTTTAACAGGGCAAAAAAGCCAATCAGCGCCGAACTGAAGGCCAGCGCAATCCATGAGAAATTGATGCTAAACAGCGCCAACAGCAGCCATTGCAAGACAGTGACGGAGGTCACCGACACCACTTTATACATTTCAAATGTGCCATAGCCGGTCAGAAGCAAACCGCCGCCAAATGTGACGATACGAAAAAAAACCGGTGTCGGGTGGTTGATCAGGGGCGGTCGGCGTGTCTGTTCATCAAAGCGTGAGAGCGCCTGTGTCGGCATGGCCAGCGGGTTTTCCGGCGGCAGGGCCGGGTGCAAAGCAGGGGAAGCATCGTGCATCGGGTCAGGCGGTCCAGCGATAGAGCCATGTTTCAGAAACAGTCTTATCCCCCATAAGCAATAACAGGCGTAATTCCGCAAGGGTTTCATTGCCGGGGTCGAGATCAAAGCTAATGCGGCACAAGCGGCGCTCCGGATGGAAATATTTACGTAGCCGCGAGACGGTGCCGACTGACGCACTCAATTGAGGTTTTAACTCATTGAGTTCTTCAGGCATTTTGAAACTGTCATCATAAAAATCGACAACGAAGCGCCGTTTTTTGCCACTGACGCGTCCACTGCGCGTGGTGCCGACCGCCGCCAGAGATGGGCGCTCAGGAGGCAGCCAGCACCAATATTGGCGATAGACATAAGAGGTTTCTTGCCCGGCTTGCAGAGGCTGTTTAGGACGCCAGAACGCCACAATATTGTCATTCACATCATTGTCGGAGGGAATTTCAATCAATTGCACCGCCCCGGGCGTCCATTCCCCGATCGGCTCGTTCCAAATGCTCGGTCGCTTTTCATAGGACTGTTCATCGTCCTGAAAGGTGGCGAAATCACGATCACGTTGCAAAAATCCGAACCCACGCGGTGAGGGGTCAACGAATTGCGAGATTTGCAAGGCTTGCGGATTGCTCAAGGGCCGCCAGATCCACTCCTCATTGCCGTTCTTGATTTGCAAACCGCCGGATTTATAGGCCGCGGGACGGATGTCATCGGTAGCGCGGCGAGAATTGGGGCCGAAATAATAGGTCGATGTCATGCCGGCAATGCCGTAATTATCGATGGTCGTGCGCGGTACGAGCGTCATTTCCGTATCAATCAGCGTGATTTCCCCGGATTTGATGGTGAACCGATAGGCCCCGGTCACGCTTTCGGAATCCAGCAAAGCGTGAATGATCATTGTATCGGAGACGGGGCTTGGCTTTTCGAGCCAGAACGCCCGGAAGGTCGGAAATTCCTCTCCCTTTTGATCGCCGAGCTTCACCACCAGACTGCGCGCTGTCGCACCAGTGATTTGCCCGCGGGCCAGTGAGCGGTAAAATGTTGCACCCTGAAACACCGCGACTTCCCGCATCGGCCCATCTTGCGCATCGCCATAAATCCGAAAACCAGAAAAGCTCAGATTGGGCAGCGTTTCGGGGACGGTCAATTTGCCAAAATCAAACCGGTTTTGCTCATAAGTGACGCGCCGGATCACGCCGTCTTCAACAACATTCAGCGCAATGGGAGCTTGAAAGGCAAAGCCCCGATGCAAGGGCTCGATGGTAAAGCCCCGCCCTTCTTGATCCCAGATATAAGATTGCGGCTTGGCTTTGATCTGCGCATAGGTTTCGGCATCCAATCCGGCAAACAATTCAGGCAGCGGGTTGGTTGGGCCTTGATAAGGCTTTTTGGCGAGTTGGCGCGCTAATTCCAGCACATTGGTGGCGACAAATTTTTGCCCATCTCCTAATAATTCCCCCAAGACTTGCTGGAAATAGGTCTGGTTTTGCGCATGGGCAGGCGGGAGCAGGCCGGGCAGAGGCAGGCTTGTTCCACCCAGCAAAGCGGCGCTCCCCATCAGCCATTGGCGGCGGGTCGGACTGTGTGTGGCCGGGACAGGGGCCTCATCATTGGCCAGATCACGGGAGGGCGGGAGTGTCACGCGCATAGAGGTCTTTCGGAAAACAGCAATCGAAGCGTCTTGATGAGGCAAGGGATGGACTGGAAAGGGGAGCGACCCCGTCCCATGTCAGCCTGTCTCCTCGCAGACAGACCGATGGTTTTTCTTAGCACAATCATTTGGTTTTGCTACAAAAGCCCGCAATCATCGTTAAGCCTCGGTTGTTTTATTAACTATTTGCTGGTTGATTGGCCATAATTTTGCGGGATGGGAGACATCTTTCCTTTTTCCGCCAAATTCGAGTGAGGTTGCACGTTAGGTTTTATGAGGCCCGTTTGATGTCCCAGCTCCCGCTTTCTCGTCGTTGTCTGGCTCTTGTCTTGGCTGCCGGAGAGGGCACGCGCATGCGCTCAGACCGGCCCAAGGTTTTGCATGAGATCGCCGGGTTGAGTTTGATTGGCCATGTGCTGCGTGGGGTGCAAGCCGCAGGCGCGGATCACAGTGTGGTGGTGGTTGGGCCAGATCGTACCGATGTAGAGGCAGAGGTGCGGCATCAAGATCCCCATGCCGCGGTTGTCGTGCAGCGCGAGCGGTTGGGCACCGCCCATGCCTGTTTGATGGCCACCGCTCAGATTGAAGCCGGATTTGATGATGTGCTGGTGGTATTTGGCGACACGCCTTTGGTGCCGACATCCATCTATCAGCAGATGCGGCAGCGCTTGGCGGATGGGCTCAATCTGGTTGTTTTAGGTTTTGAGGCTGCGGATCCGCAGGGCTATGGGCGCTTGTTGATGCAAGGCGAGTCCTTGCAGGCAATCCGCGAGCATAAGGATTGCAGCGCGGCGGAACGGGCGCTGCATTTATGCAATGCCGGATTGATGGCGATTGATGGCCGCGTCTTTCTGTCGCTGTTACAAAAAATCGACAATGCCAACAGTCAGAAAGAATATTATTTGACCGATGCCGTTGCGGTGGCCGTTGCGGACGGATTGAAAACAGGTGTGGTCGTTGCGCCCGAACAGGATGTGATGGGCATTAATGATCGTGTGCAATTGGCTGCGGCGGAACAGATCTTGCAAAAGCGGTTGCGTCATGCGGCTATGCAGGCCGGGGTGACGATGCAAGATCCCGATACGGTTTATTTGTCGCATGATACGCATTTTGCGCGCGACGTGACCCTTGGCCCGCATTGTGTGTTTGCACCGGGGGTGCGGGTGGAAACAGGGGCGATGATCCATGCTTTTTCGCATTTGGCAGGATGCCATATTGGGCCGCATACCACAGTGGGCCCTTTTGCGCGCGTCAGACCCGGTACGCAGACCGCCGCCCATGTGCGGATTGGCAATTTTGTCGAAGTGAAAAATGCCGATCTGGACGATGATGTTAAAATCAATCATCTGAGCTATGTCGGGGATGCGCGGGTTGGCGCAGGCGCCAATATTGGTGCTGGCACGATCACCTGCAATTATGACGGATTTGGCAAGCATCATACAGAGATCGGTGCGGGTGCTTTTATTGGATCGGATACAGCATTGGTGGCACCGGTGACAATCGGCAAAGGGGCTTATGTGGCCACCGGGTCCGTCATTACAGAATCGGTTCCCGATGATGCCTTGGCGTTTGGGCGGGCGCGCCAGATCACCAAACCGGACCGCGGCCGCCTGCTGCGCAGCCAATTGAAAAAAAACAGTCATCAATAAAGCAACGGACAGATGGTGCGCAGTGTTATGCATTGCAAGCTAATGTGATTTGCTTCCTCCCCCACTCAGCTCGTATATGGGGGCCTCTGATTAAAACGTGGGAATGGATCAATGTGCGGTATTGTCGGAATTTTGGGCCAACAGGATGTTGCATCAGCACTTGTGGATGCGCTCAAGCGGTTGGAATATCGTGGCTATGATTCAGCAGGCATTGCAACATTGAATGCAGGTGTGTTGGAACGCCGCCGCGCTGAAGGGAAATTACGCAATCTTGAACAGAAGTTGATTGAATCGCCTTTGCCGGGCGCGACCGGGATCGGTCACACCCGCTGGGCAACGCATGGTGGCCCGGTTGAGCGCAATGCCCATCCGCATGCGACATCCAAAGTGGCTGTCGTGCATAATGGCATTATCGAAAATTTTCGCGAATTGCGCGATGCGCTTGAAGCCAAAGGCGTTGTCTTTGAATCGGATACGGATACCGAAGTGGTCGCGCAATTGCTCACCGATGTGATGAAAACCGAACAGGATCCGGTTAAAGCGGTGGCTGCGGTTTTGCCAAAACTTCATGGTGCGTTTGCGCTGGGGATTGTGTTTGCAGGTGTCGATGATTTGCTGATTGGGGCACGGCAAGGAGCCCCCTTGGCGATTGGCTATGGCGCGGATGAAATGTATCTCGGCTCGGATGCTTTGGCGCTGGCTCCCTTTACTGATCAAATCACCTATCTGGATGATGGGGATTGGGTGGTGTTGCGGCGCAAAGGGGCAGAGATTTTTGATGCATCCAACAAGCCGGTGAAACGGGCTAAAATCCAGTCCGCAGTCGGGGCCTATAGTGTTGATAAAGGCAATCATCGGCATTTCATGATGAAAGAAATTCATGAGCAGCCGGAAGTGGTCGGACGCACTTTGGCGCATTATCTGGATATGGGCAAAGGTGAGGTGTCTTTGCCGCAAGGCTGTGCCGTCGATTTTTCAAAAATTGATCGCTTGACGGTTGCGGCATGCGGAACTGCTTTTTACTCAGGTCTTGTTGCTAAATATTGGTTCGAACGGTTTGCACGCTTGAGTGTGGATATCGATATTGCCTCGGAGTTTCGCTATCGTGAAGCACCGTTGAGTGCGCAGGGCTTGTCCTTGTTTATTTCCCAATCGGGTGAGACAGCTGATACGCTGGCCGCTTTGCGCTATGCCAAGGCCGCGGGCCAAAAAGTGTTGGCGGTTGTCAATGTTCCAACCTCCACAATTGCGCGTGAGAGCGATTATCAAGCCCCAACCTTGGCCGGGCCTGAAATTGGTGTGGCCTCAACCAAAGCCTTTACTTGCCAGATGACAGTTTTGGCCTGTTTGGCAATTGCAGCAGGTCGGCAGCGCGGCGTGTTATCGCGTGCAGATGAACGACGTTTGATTGAGCAGTTGATTGCCGTTCCCGGTTTGATGGCGCAAGCGCTCAAACAATCTGGTTCGGTGCGCAAATTGGCGCATGATCTTTCCAAGGTCAAAGATGTATTGTTTTTGGGGCGGGGCACCAGCTATCCGATGGCGCTGGAAGGCGCTTTGAAGCTCAAGGAATTATCCTATATCCATGCCGAAGGCTATGCGGCAGGGGAATTAAAGCACGGACCCATTGCGTTAATCGATGAAACCATGCCGGTCATTGTGATTGCACCCCGCGATGCGATTTATGAAAAGACCATTTCCAACATGCATGAAGTGGCCGCGCGCGGCGGGCGGATTATTCTGATTTCTGATCAGCAAGGGGTAGAGGAAGCGGCCCTTGAGACGCAAGCCGTTATTGCCATGCAGGCCATGCCGCCCGAATTTGCGGCTATTGTTTATGCTGTTCCTGTGCAATTTTTAAGCTATTATACCGCCGTGGCGCTGGGAACGGATGTGGACCAGCCGCGTAATCTTGCGAAATCGGTGACGGTGGAATGAGCGAGAAAAAAAGCGATCCTCTATTTGCCGACCCGCACCCTTCTGTGCATCTGTCGTTTGGGCGGCGGGTCAGAACCTATTTTCTCACAGGCTTGGTTGTGGCGGGGCCATTGGCCATTACGGCCTATCTGACATGGTCCTTTGTCACTTGGGTTGATGGCTTGGTGAAACCGTTTTTATATCCGGTCCATAGTCCGCAGTCGCTCTTGCCATTTGAAGTCCCAGGTCTAGGGCTGATCGTTGCGCTGGTTGGTTTAACGCTATTGGGTTTTCTGACAGCCAATTTGATCGGTCGCTCGCTGCTGGTTTTCAGCGAATCCATTTTATCGCGCATGCCGGTTATTCGTGGCCTTTATAAAGGCATGAAACAAATTTTTACCACGGTCTTTAATGAGGAGGCGGCGTCCTTCCGCAAAGTGGGCATGGTGCAATATCCTGCGCCCGGCATGTGGACCTTGGTGTTTCTGTCATCGCCGCCCTCTGGCGCAGTGGCCCAAGCGCTTGAGCAGCCTGACGACTATATTTCTTGCTTCTTGCCTTGCACGCCCAATCCGACAACTGGATTTTATTTTTATGTGAAACGCCACGAGGTTGTTGACGTGGCGATTTCGGTTGAAGATGCAGCGAAATTGATTATGTCGGCGGGCATGATTCAACCCGATCAAGCCGTTAAAGGCGTCAAAGCCTTACCACCCAAAAACACGGGACAAGAAGGCCCTGCTTAATAAAGCCCAGCTCAATAAAGCGCTGCTCAATAAAGTCCGTATGGAAGTGGAACACATCATCCTTCAAGCGTGATCAGCCTATCCTGCTTTAACCCATCTTATCGCGGCATCGCGTTCAAATAAATACAGCAACAGGCGCAAGGCCTCACCCCGTGGCGTTTGCAAATGCGGGTCTTTATTCAAAATCAATTTCGCTTCATCCCGGGCTCGATTCAGCAGGCGCGCATGATGGGTTGGAAGTGCAAAACGAAATCCCGGCATCCCGGATTGGCGCGTGCCTAAAATGTCGCCTTCGCCGCGCAAGCGTAAATCCTCCTCAGCAATGAAGAAGCCATCTTCGCTTTGCCGCATCACATCCAAACGGGCGCGCGCCATCGCACTACTTTTGGGTCCATACAGCAACAGGCAGGTTGATTTGGCGCTGCCGCGTCCAATCCGTCCCCGCAATTGGTGCAATTGCGACAAGCCGAATTGCTCGGCATGTTCTATCACCATGATGCTGGCTTTGGGCACATCAACGCCGACTTCGACAACGGTGGTGGCCACAAGAATGCGTGTGGTGCCACTGGAAAAATCATGCATGGCAGCATCTTTGTCTTGGGCGGGCATCTGGCCATGCAGCAAGCCGACCTGTGCGCCAAACTGATCGCGCAAACTTTGGAAGCGCGCATTCACGTCTGTCAAATCGAGCTCTTCATTTTCTTCGACCAGCGGGCAAATCCAATAAATTTGCTGTTCAGATTGCAAAGCGCGCTTCAGCCCCTCCATCACCTCATCGACTCGTTCTAAGGAAATGATGCGCGTATCAATGGGCTGACGCCCAGCGGGCTTTTCACGCAGCAGCGAGATATCCATATCCCCGAAATAAGTCAGCACCAGCGTGCGCGGAATGGGCGTGGCCGTCATCACCAGCACATCGACGGCCTTGCCTTTGCGGGATAAAGCCAAGCGTTGATGCACGCCAAAGCGGTGCTGCTCGTCGATCACCGCCAGACCCAAAGCTTTAAAGATCACATCCTCTTGAAAGAGCGCATGCGTGCCGATGATCAAATCGAGATCACCCGTTGCCAGACGGTCCAATAAAAGCTTGCGGGTTTTGCCTTTGTCGCGGCCTGTCAGAAGTCCCATGCGCAAGCCTGCTTGCTCAGCAAGCGGCAATAAGCGTTGATAATGTTGGCGGGCCAAAATTTCAGTCGGCACCATCATTGCGGCTTGAAAACCTGCCTCGACAACCTGTGCCATGGCAATGAATGCGACAATGGTTTTGCCCGATCCTACATCGCCTTGTAATAAGCGCAACATGCGTTCGGGGGCGTGCAGATCGCGACTGATATCCGCGAGTGCTTGGTGCTGCGCGCCAGTGAGCTGATAGGGCAGCAGCGATAGAATTTTTTTGACTAAGGTACCATCGCTTGGGCGTGCTAATCCATTGTCGCGCTTCATATGCAGGCGCATCAATAATAGGGCCAATTGGCCCGCCAGCAATTCATCATAGGCCAAGCGGCGGCGGGCTGGACTGTCATCGGACATAATGTCCAGTGTTAAGGGGTGGTGAAGATGGTGTAAGGCATCACCAAAGGAATAGAGATCGTCTTGTTTTAACAGATCCGGATCATGCCATTCTGGCAGGGGTGGCAGACGCGGCAACGCATTGAGAATAATTTTATGGATGATCCGCGAGGATAAGCCTGCTGTTTGACCATAAACAGGTTCGATGAGCGGACTTTTGGCATAAGCGGCTTCATCCATGATCCGATCCGGATGCACCATTTGTCGAGCGCCGTCATAAAGCGTAAAGCGACCGGATACATAGCGGATAGCCCCTTCGGGCATTGTTTCCGAAAGGCGGAGGCGATGACTATTGAAAAAAACCAATTCGACATCGCCGCTCTCATCCTCGCAGAGAATACGATAGGGCAGAGTTCTGCGTCCGGCGGGGGGCGGTCTGTGGCGCATAACCCGCAACGCAAATGTGGTCAGCGTATCGACAGGCGTATCGGCCAAGAGGGCGCGGCGGCTGCGATCAATCGCTGTAAAGGGTAAGTGAAATAACAGATCAAGCACACAAGCGGGGCGGTCGGGTGGCGCTAATAATTTTTCATAGAGCGGCCGCATTTTCGGTCCGATCCCGGACAGGCTCTCAAGCGGAGCAAAGAGCGGATTGAGCAAAGATGGGCGCATTGACCTGCTAGTCCGTCAGCAAACACGTTTCTTATCGCGTTTTTCGGCGTGGTGAAAACAAAGGATCAGCTTACATCGAAACCGAGCGCGGCGCAAAAAGAGAGCGAAGACCGACGCGCATCCATCCGTCTAAGGTGTCAAATCGCGGATGGTGTTGGCATATTTGCCCAGACAGCTACGCAAATCTTTGGGCGTTTCGTGGTAAAGGGCGAAACACCCATCGATTAACGAATCTTTGGTGCGGCCAGAGCGCCCTTGCGTGCAGTTTTGATACTCGTCTTTTTTCTTGAATTCATCGTAGAATTTTTTGCAGCCGCGCTTTAAGGCCTCTTGTTGGAGTGCATTAAAAGTGGATTGGGCTTGAGCGGGTTCGAGCGGGATAACAAGGGCTGAGAACACCAAATAAATTGACACGAAAAAAGACAAGAAAGAGGTCAGCGAGACCGGCGGCAATGATCGGCGAAATGATAAAGAACGCAAAACCATGAACGGACCCACATGCATGAACGAACACAAAACCAAAGACTTGCTTTAACTGTGCATCAAATGCTGGGGTAAGGCAATGGTAATTTAATCTCCACGTGGGGTTTGGTGGTCCCGCTCTTATGCAGCCGACCTGCGCTAATGCGCAAAGATTAGATCAGGCAGCCAGAGGGTTAAAGGCGGCCAGAAGGATATCATCAGCAGTACGACCAGCAACGGCACCAGCCAAGGCAGGATGGCGCGCGACATGGTTTCAAAGGATACCTCAGCAATACGGGTGACAACAAACAGCACAACCCCGATCGGAGGGTGGATCGTGCCCAAGATCAAATTCAGCACCATGATGACCCCAAATTGAACTGGATTGATCCCGTATGATAAAGCGGCGGGCACCAGAATAGGAATCAAAATCAGCATCGCCGCCAGCGCTTCCATGAAACAGCCGATCAGCAGCATTAGGAGATTGGCCATCATTAAAAAAGCGATGGGACTTTTGATGGTCTCTAAGATAAGGGGTGTGAGCGTTTGCGGCAGACGCGAGATCGACATGCACCAGCCTAAAGCGCCTGCGGCCATCACCAACACAAGCACCAAGCCGGTTGTTTCCATCGTGTCGATCAGGATCGGCATCAACTGGTTGACGCTTAGGGTGCGATAGACCACAAAGCCCAAAAACAGCGCATAAAAACACGCAATCGCGGCGGCTTCAGTCGGTGTGCATACGCCGCTAAAAATCCCGCCTAAAATGACAGCCGGTGTCATCAATGCAAAAAAACCGTCGAGATAGGTTTTGAGCACCACACCCCATCCAGCAAAAGCTTTGCGGCCCATGCCTTCTCTTTGCGCAACCAAGGAGACCATGATCATTAAAGAGATGCCCATTAACAGGCCCGGCACCACACCAGCGACAAATAATTTGCCAATCGACACATCGGCGGTGACGCCATAAATGACCATCGGCAATGAGGGGGGAATGATCGGGCCAATCGTGGCGGCGGCGGCTGTAATGGAGGCGGCTGTTTCAGGGCGATAGCCGGCGCGTCGCATGGCGCGCACTTCAATGGCGCCTGCGCCCGCTGCATCCGCAACCGCTGATCCGACCATGCCTGCAAAAATCATGCTGGTTAAAATACTGGCATGCGCATAGCCCCCACGCACCCAGCCAATCACCGCGCTGGCAAAGGCGACGATTTTATCGGTAATGCGGGCTGCGGCCAGAATATTGCCCATCAGAATAAACAATGGGGCGGCGATGATCGGAAACGAATTAATCGATCCGGCCATTTTCTGCGGTAGCACGGTCAGGGGCATATCGGCAAAAAATAAAAAGGCTAAAGCAGCCAATCCCATTGAGGCGTAAAGCGGCATGCCCAGCACAATGACAACCAACCAAGCCCCGGCAATGTGCATCATTAATTGGCTCATTGCAGTTGATCCGGGATCGTGACTGGCGCTTTGGTCAGGGCGGCGCGGCTTTCAAGCACGGCTTGCATCATCATCACCAATCCGGCAGGGATCAAAGGCACATAAAGGAGTGCGGATGAAATCGGCAGGCTGGTCGCCTCCACATCGGCATTGACGCGCACCAGATGGATGGCTTTAAAGGTAAGGACTGCGCCAAGCAGGATCAAGCCTGCATCCATCAATCGGGCCAAGACCTGTTGAAGGCTAGGCGGAAATAGGCCAATGAAAAATTGAATCCGAATATGCGCCCCTTTTCGTGTTGCCCCCATCCAACCGAAGCACGCGCACCATACCATCAAATAGCCGCTGGCTTCATCGGTCCAGCTGAGTGGATGTCCAATCGCACGAAACACAACCCCGGCCATAACAACCAGAAGCAAGAATGCGGTGCAGGGGAGGGCAATCCAGAGGATGCAACGATCAATCAGGCGCAGCATGAGGATCTGGCCCTTTCATTTGTCTATTGAAAGAAAAGATCGTGAAAAAAAGTGGCACGGGATTTTCAACAAAAGCCCGCGCCATGTCGGGATAGCTTAAAGGGTCGCCAGCGTATCAAATGTGCCTTTGCCCCACCGCTCTTCAAATTTTTTCGGCACGGTTGCAAGCACGGGTTTGCGCCAGTCATCGAGTTTTGGCTCCACTACCGTCATGCCTTGCGATTTTAAGCCAGAGACGGCTGTGGCTTCTTGGGCCAACAATTCTTTATCTTGCCATGCAACGCCAGCGGTGAAGGCGGTTTGCAAAACATTCCTGTCGGCTTCATTCAAGCCTTTCCAGAAGGCTTCATTGACCACAATCATGCGCGGGGTGATGATATGTTCGGTCAGCACAAGAAATTTCTGAACCTCGAAAAACTTCCCGCTCTGGATGGTCGGTAGAGGATTTTCTTGTCCATCAACCGCGCCGGAACTTAATGCCAAATAGAGCTCAGGGAAGGCAATGGGTGTGGCCTTGGCGCCCCACGCCTCAGCCATTGCTAAAAACACATCGACGGGGGGAACACGCAATTTAAAGCCTGCCATATCCGCAGGGCTTTGCACATGTTTGGAGCCGGTCGTTAAATGGCGTTTGCCATAATAGGTCACATGCAACATGCGCATGCCCCGCTTGCTGACCAAATCGCTGTTGAGTTTTTGTAGCAGGGGCGATTGATTGATCTTGGCCATATGGGCTGCATCGCGCCAGAGATAGGGCGATTCAATCACAGAGAGTTGCGGTAAAAAGGCGCTCAGGGCCCCCGCACCATCCGTGGTTAAATGCAGAGCCCCTGAGGCCACCGATTCAATCATGTCTTTGCCCGAGCCTAATTGGCCATTGGGAAAAATCTGGATGTCAATGCGGCCCGATGTTTTTTCCTTCACCTCTTTGGCGACCCGTTCCGCCATTTGCACCTGCGGGTGATTGCCCGCAAGCAACTCCCCCCAGCGAATGGTTGTTGCCTGTGCCCGTGCGCCAATGGACGGCATGGCCAGCCCCATGGTCGCGGTTGCTAAAATCCCTTGTCCGAATTGCCGGCGTGTGGGTGACATGGTGGTTCCTCCAAGGCACAAGATCGTGGTTTTTGTGTTCACGAATGGGGTTAGATCACAGATTTTTTCATCGCAGAGGGGGATTGATGATGCCGTGTTCGGCCCGAACAGGCCGCCCTCCCCATCATCTTCAACGAAAGGGAAATGGCTGTCAATCAGCGCTGTCTTTTCTGCAGCGGGCAGAGTATCAAGACGCATCAAACCGAAGGAATCGAACTGATCATGCTGTCCATTCTTGCTGTGATTACCCCCATTTATCTGTTGATCGGTCTGGGTTACGCCATGACGCGTTGGGGGCTTTTCAAGAAAGAGGAGATGCGCGTTCTGGGTAAATTTGTTTTGAATGTCGCTTTGCCCGCCTTGATTATTCGCTCATTGACACAAACCGCTTTGACACAGGTGTTTCACCCTTCTTATTTGGCGGTTTATTTTTTAGGGACCAGCTTGGTGATTGCGCTGGGATATCTCTGGAGCCGCGGTCTGGCTGGCCAAGATAAATTGGAAAGCACTTTTAACGTCATCGGCATGTCTTGCGCCAATAGCGGGTTTATCGGCTATCCCTTGTTGTTGTTGGTGATGCCGCCCATGGCGGGACAGATTTTGGCTTTGAATATGTTGGGCGAAAATCTTTTGATTATCCCTTTTCTCATTTTTATGGCGGAGCGGGATCGGGCTTCTCATCTTGGCTGGTCCATGGTCGGGCAAGCCTTCAAACGCTTGCTGACCAATCCGGTCGTTTTGGGCATTGGCGGCGGATTGATCTGTGCGGTGAGTGGTGTGGTGTTGCCGTCCGCTCTCGCTAAAACTATTGATTTGATGGCTTTGGCCTCCAGTGCCTTGTCGTTATTTGTGATTGGTGGGTCGCTGGTTGGGATTTCATTAAGGCATCAGGCTAGCCATATTGCCCCAACCGTATTGGGTAAATTGATCATCCATCCGTTATTGGTGTTTGCTGCGGCCGCTTTGATTCAATCAGTTGGATTTCCAGCGCTTGAGCCTGACTATAAAAAAGCCGCTTTGATTATGGCGGCCACACCCATGATGGGGGTCTATCCGACCTTGGCGCAGGCCTATGGCCGTGAGGGAAGCAGTGCTCTGAATATGTTGGTGGCAACTGTTTTGTCTTTTCCGAGCCTGAGCCTGCTCTTATGGATCTTGTTATAAGACGAAGTTTTTATTGCGCCGCCCATCTTGGTTTTATCTTTTACCGATCCGTTTTAAAGGTGCCCGCTGCGCCTTCTCACACAGGCACGGGCCAACCGGAGCATGTGTCGCTTGCGTTCGTGCAATCAGGTGTTAACCACGCGCGTCTTTCATGCGCTCATTCAATCGATTGGCCACTGAAATGAATCGGCCCCCTTCCAGTGAC
>CAWUMW010000008.1:0-25132 GCA_963923415.1 uncultured Hyphomicrobiales bacterium
GGGTCGGAATCAAAACCTCATCGCCAGCCCCCGCCACCATACGCATGGCCATTTGCAAGGCATGCATGCCGCCAATCGTAACATGAAACCGATCCATGCCATAAGCCGTGCCGTAATGGCGGTTGATATAATCGGCAATCGCCTGTCGCAAATCCGGCAACCCACTTTGATAGGTATAAAACGTCTCCCCCGCTGCCAATGACCGGGTTGCAGCTTCCGAAATAAAGCTCGGTGTCGGTAGATCGCCCTCGCCAACCCAAAGCGGGATCAATCCGGCCCGATGACGCCCATAATCAAACACTTCTACAATGCCGCTCGAAGGCGCATTGAGGGCTTCGGGACGTAAAGACGATAAAGGCACAGCGGATGCTCCTTCTGGCTATTGAACTGATTGCTCAGTTTTTAACTGTTTGTTGGTCTCTTTTGTCATGAAGATTTCCATCCGTCTGCAAAAAAACAGTGGCTTTTTGATAAAAATCCTTTCAACTGACAAAATAACTGCTTTTTGCTAGGAGTGATGCCAAACAATGCCCATGATTGCCGGATGGACCGTCATCCTGACGGCGCTGATCTATATTGGGATTTTGTTTTTAATCGCCCATTATGGGGATCATGCCGGACGGCGCTTGGTTCAGGGTGGATTACAAGCCAGTATTTACTCACTGACCTTAGCAGTTTTCTGCTCGTCTTGGACCTTTTATGGCTCGGTCGGTGTCGCCGCTGATCGCGGCTTTGAGTTTCTTGCCATCTATATCGGCCCGATTGTGCTGTTTTTGCTCGGCCAAAATTTTCTGCGACGCATCATCCGACTGACCAAATCTCAAAACATCACCTCAATTGCTGATTTTGTTGCCGCCCGTTATGGCAAAAACCAAACCATTGCGGTTCTTGTTTCTCTCATCGCTGTTATTGGCACCGTGCCCTATATGGCCTTGCAGCTCAAAGCCATTGCCTCCTCGATTTTTGTTGTATTTGATACGATGCAACCGGCCGATGGTAATGAGCCGGTCATCACCCGCCAAACACTCTCCCTTGTGGCCTCGCTGTTACTGGCAGGATTTGCCGCTGCCTTTGGGACCCGTCATGTCGATACCAAAGAACATCAATATGGATTGATGCTGGCTATTGCCGTTGAGTCCTTGATCAAATTATTTTGTTTCATTGCCGTGGGGCTTTACGTCACCTTCGGCATGTTCGAGGGCTTGGGTGAAATATTTTCACGGATTGCGGCACGTGAAAATATTGTTCCCTTCATGGATCGGAGCCCGGGCTTGGGCGCATTTTTTATTCCAGCCTTTTTGTCGGGCTTTGCGGTTTTTCTTCTACCCCGCCAATTTCATGTCACCATGGTTGAAAACCGCAATGAAGAGGATTTCAATCTGGCGGTTAAATTATTCCCACTCTATTTAATTGCCATTAATTTATTTGTTTTACCGCTTACCCTTGCCTCGGATCTAGTCTTACCGTCGGGTGCCAATCGCGATATGGCGGTTTTAGAACTGCCTTTGCTGGGGCGTAATTTTTTCATGATGCTGATTGCCTTTGTTGGCGGACTCTCTGCAGCCACCGCCATGGTTATTGTTGAAGGCGTAGCGCTGGCTATTATGATTTCCAACCATATCGCCATTCCCTTATTGCTTGGCCGATCGCGACCGGGCCACAAAGATATGGGCTCGGTGGTTTTGCGCCCCCGCCGTTTGGCAATTCTCGCCATTATGTTGATGGGACATCTTTATTATTGTTATGTCGATGATATCAATCTTGCCTCTATCGGCATGATTTCATTTGCCGCCATTGCACAGATCAGCCCGGCCATGATTGGCGGACTTTTATGGAAACGGGCTACGTCTTCCGGCGCGATTGCGGGACTCTCAATCGGCCTGTTCTGCTGGCTGATCACTTTGTTTCTGCCTAGTCTTGTCAATCTCAATGATCCTGATTTAACTGGCTTGCGTGCTTTTTGGATTACCAATTTTGCACCGTTGGTGCATCTGATCCAAAGTGTCGGCACGCTGGCCTTTGGCACCATGCTCAGTCTGGCTTGCAATCTGTTAGCCTATATTTTTGTTTCAACGCGCCAAGCCACGACACCTATGGAGCGCTTGCAAGCCAATTTATTTGTGATGGGTGGTTCAACCGGCATGCCGCAAGCCTTTCGCTTTTGGCGTGTGGCTGTCAGCATTGGTGAATTGCAAAGCACGGTCGCTCGTTATCTCGGGCTTGAACGCACGCAAGAAAGCTTCGCCCATTTCCTGCAACGCCGCGGCCAATTATTTGATCCTGCGCGCGAGGCCGATATTCATTTAATGCGCTATGCTGAACATCAATTATCGTCGGCCATTGGTGCATCCTCCTCCCGTCTCGTGATTTCCCTATTGATGCGGCGGCGCAACGTAAACGACAAAGCGGCTTTGCAATTGCTCGATGATGCATCCGCCGCCATTCAATATAATCGTGATCTGTTCCAGCATGCGCTTGATCATGCGCGCCAAGGAATCACTTTATTTGATCGGGATTTGCGTCTGCTGGGCTGGAATCGAGAATTTCAAAACCTGTTCGAACTGTCTGATCAAGACTGTTATGCAGGAATCGGTCTCGACGAGATTATTCGTCACAATGCCGATCGCGGCCTTTATGGAAGCGGGGCAACTGATGATTATATTGCCGCGCGGCTGGAGAGTTTTGTCAATGAGTCTGAGCCTGTGCGGGTCAGGCTTTTTCCATCTGAAAAAGTGGTTGAAATTCGCTCAGCTCTTATTCCAGACGGCAGCATTGTGACAACCTATACCGACATTACAGAAACGGTGGCGACCGAAGAAGCCTTAGAACGCGCCAATGAAACACTTGAGCGGCGGGTGATTGAACGCACAGAAGAGCTCACCCGTTTAAATTCAGAATTGCTCCATGCCAAAGCAGAAGCTGATGAAGCCAATAGTTCTAAAACGCGCTTTCTCGCTGCCGCTAGTCACGATATTTTGCAACCTTTGAATGCAGCGCGCCTTTATGTAACTGCCCTTGTCGAACGACCACAGGATAAAATTGATCCCCAACTTGTCCAAAATATCGATTCAGCTTTGGAAGCAGTTGAAGATATTCTCGGTGCCTTATTAGATATTTCTCGCCTTGATGCGGGCGCGATGAAACCCGAACTGACAACCTTTTCTCTTGATGATGTATTAGGACCGCTTTGTCGTGAGTTTGACTCTGTCGCACGGGCAAAAAATCTTTCCCTACGCTATGTCAAATCATCGCTTCGTGTCCGATCTGATCGGCGCTTGTTACGCCGTCTGATTCAAAATCTGATTTCAAACGCCATCAAATATACGCCCTCTGGCAAAGTCTTAGTCGGATGTCGTCGGCGTGCGCCCTTTTTACAAATTCGAGTCATTGATAACGGTATCGGCATTCCGCTCTCCAAACAAAAGGTGATCTTTGAAGAGTTCCAGCGTCTTGACCAAGGCGCACGGGTTGCGCGCGGCCTCGGCTTGGGTCTGTCCATTGTGGAACGGATCAGCCGCGTGCTCGGCCATACGGTTGATGTCCAATCTTTACCCGGTCAGGGTTCCGCCTTTTCTACCATTGTTCCCATCAGTACGGCCACAGCCTCACCAATCAAAGAGGAGCAACCTATCAGGCTTGGAACCATGTCGCTGTCTGGCATGGTTGTTTTGTGTATCGACAATGAGCCGGCAATTTTGGATGGAATGCGCATCGTGTTGGAAGGCTGGGGCTGTCAAGTCATTACAGCCAGTGGATCAAACACGGCCCGCACAGCCTTGCGCGCCGCCGATCAAACACATAGTCAGACCCCTTCCTTTATCACACCTGATCTGATCATCGCCGATTATCATCTAGATGATGAAGATGGGCTCTCCGTCATAAGCCAATTAAGGGCTTTATGGGGTCAGGACATCAGAGCCGTGCTGCTCACTGCCGATCGCTCCCCCCATGTGCGCAGCAAAGCCAGTGAAAACGCCATCCATGTCATGAATAAGCCTTTGAAACCTGCAGCATTGCGATCCTTCATGGCGCAAAGCCGCTCCCAAGCACGCATGTAACGGATTAGCGCCATGTTTTGTTCGATTTTACGCGCTGGCTTGTTCGTTTCATCGTAAAAAATCACTTTTAATCCAATAGATTAAAGACAAGACTTGGAAAAATAGCGCGTGACTGCTATGCGCAAGGCCATGACCACACATCAATTTGACCAGATCAGAAATTTTTCCATCGTTGCGCATATCGACCATGGAAAATCCACCCTTGCCGACCGCCTGATTCAATATACAGGCGGATTGACCCAACGCGAGATGGTTGATCAAGTCCTTGATTCCATGGATATCGAGCGTGAACGCGGGATCACGATCAAAGCTCAGACCGTTCGGCTCGACTACAAAGCCAAAGACGGCAAAACCTATATTTTAAATCTCATGGACACACCCGGGCATGTTGATTTTGCCTATGAAGTGTCACGCTCCTTGGCGGCCTGTGAAGGGTCTTTGCTGGTTGTTGATGCCTCCCAAGGGGTCGAGGCACAAACTTTGGCCAATGTCTATCATGCGCTTGATGCGGGGCATGATATTGTGCCTGTTCTGAACAAGGTGGATTTGCCAGCTGCAGAACCAGACCGCATTAAAGAACAAATTGAGGAAGTCATCGGACTGGATGCCAGTGATGCTGTCCCGATTTCTGCCAAAACCGGCTTGAATATTGAAGGGGTTTTGGAAGCGATTGTCACCCGCCTCCCACCTCCCAAGGGGGATGAAACGGCACCCTTGAAAGCCTTACTGGTTGATAGCTGGTATGACGCCTATCTTGGGGTGGTGGTGCTGGTGCGTATCTTTAACGGGGTTTTGAAAAAAGGCTCCGATATTACGATGATGGGCACCGATGCCCGCTATGTCGTTGACCGGATCGGTGTGTTCCGTCCGAAAATGACCGATGTCGATCAACTTGGTCCTGGTGAAGTCGGTTTCATTACAGCACAGATCAAGCAAGTTGCAGATACGCGCATCGGCGATACCATCACCGAAACGCGCCGTAAAACAACAGATCCCTTAGCGGGCTTCAAACCCGCCCAACCTGTTGTCTTTTGTGGTCTGTTTCCCGTTGATGCCGCGCAATTTGAAGATCTCCGCGCCGCTATGGGTAAATTGCGCCTCAATGATGCAAGTTTTTCTTATGAGATGGAATCATCCGCTGCGCTGGGTTTTGGCTTTCGCTGCGGTTTCTTGGGGTTGCTGCATCTAGAAATTATTCAAGAACGGTTGGCGCGGGAATTTAATCTCGATCTGATCGCAACCGCTCCCTCCGTCATCTATAAAATCGCCTTACGCGAGGGCACTGAAATCGAATTGCATAATCCGGCTGATATGCCTGATATCATGAAGATTGAATCCATCAGCGAACCGTGGATCCGTGCAACCATTTTGACACCTGATGAATATCTCGGTGCCATTTTAAAACTATGCCAAGATCGGCGTGGCGCTCAGGTTGATCTCAACTATGTCGGCAAACGGGCCATGGTTGTTTATGATCTCCCCTTGAATGAAGTGGTGTTTGATTTTTACGATCGGTTAAAATCCATTTCCAAAGGCTATGCGAGTTTTGATTATGTCATCACCGAATATCGGGAAGGCGATTTGGTCAAAATGTCGATTTTAGTTAATGCCGAACCGGTCGATGCCTTATCTATGTTAGTGCATAAAACCCGCGCTGAAAATCGTGGCCGTGCTATGTGCGAAAAACTCAAACAGCTCATCCCGCAACATTTGTTTCAAATCCCGATTCAAGCTGCATTGGGTGGAAAAATTATAGCCCGCGAAACCATTTCGGCTTTACGCAAAGATGTCACGGCAAAATGTTATGGCGGCGATATTTCACGTAAGCGCAAGCTGCTTGATAAGCAGAAAGAAGGAAAGAAGCGGATGCGGCAATTTGGTAAAGTTGAAATTCCGCAAGAGGCCTTCATTGCCGCTTTGAAAATGGATGACTGAGAAACGGAGTTAAGATTTTTTCTCGCTCTGCGTCCAACGATCTGTCAAAGCCATGAATAAAGCCGATAGCACAAATATTAAATGTATAGCGGCATACCAGAGCATTTCACGCTCGCTATGGGTTTTCATTTCAAACAAAGCTTGCAGCAATTGAATGCCCGATATGGCCACTATCGAAGACATTAATTTAAGCTTTAAGCCTGAGAAATCTATGCGCGCCATCCATTCGGGCCAATCCACACTGTCTTGTGGTCTAATTTTGGTAACAAAATTTTCATAGCCCGAATAGATCACAATCACGATCAGCGATCCGGTCATGGTCAAGTCAACCAGATGCAGAATTTGAATGATCAATTCTCCGCCCTCGCCCCTGATCATGCCGTAAATCATATGATAAATTTCAAGCACCGATTTGCAGGCCAAAGCCAAAAGGCAAAGCACCAAAACAAGATAAAAGGGCACCAAAAGCCAGCGTGAAAAAAACAGGATGGATTCGATTCCTCTGCGTATCATCGGGATGACGCCTTCTTGTTCGAAGAGTATTTTTTAAGATGGATCGCCGTGCCGTCGCAACATAAAAACAGCCTGCTCGCCAAACACATTCCACACTGACCATGGTAAGTTCATCCGCATGGCGGATCCCGTACTATCCAAAGCCACCGCTTTTTCAACCTCTGCATGCAACTCATCACACAGGCTCACAAAATCACGGATCGTGCAAAAATGAATATTGGGCGTATCATACCACGCATAAGACAAATTTTTTGTGACCGGCATTCGCCCCAAAAAGGCAATTTGCAAGCGAATGCGCCAATGGCCAAAATTTGGAAAAGACACAATCGCCCGCCGACCAATCCGCAATAAATGTTTCACAACTTCGCGCGGTTGGCGTGTAGCCTGCAGGGTTTGTGATAAAATCACATAATCAAATGCATCATCAGGATAATCAGCAAGATCGGTATCCGCATCCCCTTGAATAACCGACAAGCCTTTTGTCACGCATTCATTGACCCCGGCTTGTGAGAGTTCAATGCCACGTCCATCCACATGCCGATCCTGTATCAAGACTTGCAGCAAACTGCCGTCTCCACATCCGACATCCAGCACACGAGCGCCCGGCTCGATCATGTCAGCAACCAATAGCAGATCAATGCGCGTCGATAGATCATTCATGCGCTGGTCTCCGGCAGATTGCGCGCCCGCGCAGCCGCATCAATAAAGCCGCGTGTCGTGGCAAATAACACGGGTTCATCCAGCAAAAATGCATCATGCCCTTTATCGGTTTCAATCTCGACAAAAGACACGGAGGCTGCCGCCGCATTCAACGCATGCACAATCGCCCGTGAATCGCGCGTCGGAAACAACCAGTCAGAGGTAAAAGAGGCTACACAAAAGCGTGTTTTTGTTCCCTTAAACACCGTCGCTAATTTTCCACCCGCTTCTTCGGCCAAATCAAAATAATCCATTGCCCGGGTCAGATAGAGATAGGAATTTGCGTCAAAGCGCTCAACAAAACTGCGGCCCTGATAACGCAAATAACTTTCAATTTCAAAATCTGCATCAAATGAAAACGTAGGCGCGGCACGATCTTGCAACCGGCGGCCAAATTTGCGATGCAGAGCGACTTCCGACAAATAGGTGATATGGGCCGCCATGCGCGCCACCGCTAATCCCTTTTCCGGTCGCTTGCCTGCCACGCGATAATGACCCGATTGCCAATCAGGGTCTGCCATCACAGCCTGTCGGCCTACTTCATGAAAGGCAATATTCTGCGCCGAATGCTTAGCACCTGTGGCCAGCGGCATAGCCGCAAAAACCCGATCAGGATAGGTGGCAGCCCATTGCAGCACTTGCATGCCGCCCATCGATCCGCCTGCCACGCAAAACAAGCTCTCAATCCCCAACCGATCTAGCAAGCGCGCTTGCGCCCGTACCATGTCACGGATTGTGACGACCGGAAAATCAACCGCCCACGGATTTTGTGTCGCGGTATTTGTACTGGCTGGACCTGTTGTTCCCAAGCAGCTGCCCAAAACATTGGCACAAATAATAAAAAATCGATCCGTATCAAAGGGTTTGCCGGGCCCCACCATACTGGTCCACCATCCTGCTTTTCCTGTAACAGGATTGGTATTAGCAACATGCTGATCGCCAGTTAAGGCATGACAAATCAAAATGGCATTGCTACGCTCAGCATTCAGCCGTCCATAGGTCTGATAGGCAATCTGCCATGGAGCCAAAGAAAATCCACAATCCAGCAACAAGGGCTCATGGGCCGCAAACTGCGCCACCGCACTGGAAGGATCATCTGCCTCATGCCGCGAGAGCGCCGATAGATCCAGACGGGATTGGGTCTTATCGACCGACATCGTTCCGTTCTCCGGTTCTTGTGTTCTTCATTCCGAACGACCCAGCGATACCCCAATGCGCCCAGTCCGGCAAGCCGAATTTCAAGCCGCGCCACAGATTTGGCGAAATGCGTCGCTTCCTTTAAACATGACAGGCCCTCTGTTTTGACCCTGAGTGTTTAGACCTGCCATGACCCAAAATCCTGCCCCCGTCTCTCTTGCTGATCTCCGCCGTGAAATCGACCGTATTGATGAATCCATTCATCATTTGCTGATGGAGCGCAGCGAGATCATTGGAACATTGATTGCTGTCAAAAACACCCAAAGTTCAGGGTCGGCCTTCCGCCCCGGACGGGAAGCCGACCAAATGAAACGCCTGGCCGAGCGCCATCACGGTCTCTTGCCCTTTGATACTGTGGAAAGCATTTGGCGGATTATTGTCGCCACTTTTACCTATGTTCAAGCCCCCTATACGGTGCATGCCGACAGCAGTTTAGGTGATGGACTGATGCGGGATACGGCTCGGTTTCATTTCGGATTTACAGTCCCTTATAAGACCTACCGGAATGCCCAAGAGGTCATCACTGCGGTGACCGAATCCGCGGGGGATCTCGGTATTTTCCCTGCCAATCCCGAACAAACAAGTGGGGCATGGTGGATCCCTTTATGTGGTCCCTCAAAACCCAAAATCATCGCACGCCTGCCTTTTGTCGAACGCGCCCATCATCCAGCCGGAACACCTATTTATGTGATTTCTAAACCGATTGATGATGCAAGCGTGAGCGAGGTAATCCTCTATGCCTTGACGATTGAGCGGTGGCGGGATGGCTTGGCACAAGCGCTGCGTCAGTATGATGCAAGTATTGAAGGCTCAGCGGGTGATGAGAATGGCCTCTCTCTTTTGGTGGCTGCGCCGGGCTCAGTGTCGGTTGAAAGCCTCTCCAATGCATTGGGAGGACTCGGTGTTGGGCGGTTTGAGTGGCATGAAATTGGATGCCATGCCGCCCGCTATCAAAGACCTGATCCGCATTGAAACAATCCCCCTTAACCTGCTAAGGCTTTATGCCGCTTCGTTTCCCTAATTTGACTTTGGATCCCGCTCATGTCCGCATCATCCCAATCCCCTCTCCCTGACAGACCACAACCCCGGCCCGGCGTCATGGCCATTGATCCCTATGTTCCGGGAAAAAGCGGATCAAAATCAGGCGGCAAAGTTCATAAATTATCATCCAACGAAACCCCGCTTGGACCTTCGCCACACGCGATTGCGGCTTATAAAAATGCCGCCGATCAGCTTGAGCTCTATCCTGATGGGGCCTCCACAGCTTTGCGGGAAGCCATTGGCCAGAAATACGGACTTGACCCGAACCGGATCATTTGCGGATCGGGCTCGGATGAAATCCTGTCTTTGCTCACCTCAGCCTATGTTGGGGCGGGCGATGAGGGGATTTACACCACCCATGGTTTTCTCGTTTATAAACTGGCTTTGCTCGCGGCGGGCGGCGTGCCTGTCGTCGCAGAAGAAAAAAATCTGACCGCATCCGTCGATGCTATTCTTGCCAAAGTCACGGCCAAGACCAAAATCATTTTCTTGGCCAACCCCAATAATCCAACCGGTACCTATTTGCCCTTTGAAGAGGTCAAACGGCTGCATCAAAGTCTACCGCCCCATATACTACTGGTTCTTGATGCTGCTTATGCCGAATATGTTCGCCGCAATGATTATGCGGCCGGAATTGAATTGGTGGCCATGCATGAAAATGTCGTGATGACGCGAACCTTTTCTAAAATTCACGGATTGGCGTTGTTGCGCTTGGGTTGGTGTTATGCTCCCGCAGCCGTTGCCGATGCGCTCAATCGGATCCGCGGACCCTTTAATGTCAACGGCCCTGCTATGGCAGCCGGAATTGCCTCTTTGCAGGATGAAGGCCATATCGCCAAGGCGCTTGCCCATAATGAACAGTGGCTACCTTGGCTTAGTCAAGAAATCGAAGCGCTTGGTCTGTCGGTAACACCAAGCGTTGGCAATTTTCTGCTGATCCATTTTCCGCAACAAAGCGGACGCACCGCTAAAGAGGCGGATACTTTTTTGACGGAACGGGGTTTAATTTTACGCGCGGTCGGCGCTTATGGACTTCCCGACTGTTTGAGATTGACCGTTGGATCTGAAGACGCCAACCGACTTGTTGTGAAAGCTCTCAAGGACTTTATGCATCGTGCCTGATCCGCTTGGAAATCCTCTGACGACGCCTCTTTTCAAACAGATCGGCTTGATTGGTCTGGGATTGATCGGCTCCTCCCTAGCGCGCGGAATCCGCCGGATGAATCTGGCTGAACGGATCATTGCGATCGATAGTGACCCGCATGTACGAGCGCGCGTTCAAGACCTGCATCTTGCTGATCACGTCACCGATGATGCGGGCGCGGGCGTTCAAGACTGCGATCTGATCATCTTATGCATTCCCGTGGGGGCCTGTGGTACTGTTGCACAACTCATCGGACCGCATCTTGCACACAATGCCATAATCTCGGATGTCGGCTCGGTCAAAACTTCTGTTGTGAAAGCGGTTCGTCCGCATCTGCCACCGCATGTGCATTTTATTCCGGCTCATCCGGTTGCTGGCACCGAATATTCCGGGCCCGATGCTGGATTTTCAACCTTGTTCCATAATCGCTGGAGTATCCTGACCCCACCCGAACAGGTTGATCAGGAACGCTTGGCGCTGCTGCAACATTTCTGGGAAGGCTTGGGAGCCAATGTAGAAATCATGACGGCGGAACGTCATGATCTCGTGCTTGCCGTGACCAGTCATTTACCGCATTTGATTGCTTACAATATTGTAGGAACCGCAGCTGATCTTGAAACCGTCACGCAATCAGAAGTGATCAAATTCTCTGCTGGTGGATTTCGTGATTTTACCCGCATCGCGGCTTCTGATCCAACCATGTGGCGCGATGTGTTTTTAAACAACAAACAGGCTGTGCTGGAAATGCTTGGTCGTTTCACCGAAGATCTGGCTTTGTTGCAGCGAGCTATTCGTTGGGGTGACGGCGAGACACTGTTTAAAACCTTTACCCGCACACGGGCTATCCGCCGCTCGATCATCGATCTCGGACAAGAAACCGCAGCGCCCGATTTTGGCCGCCGCGTCCCTGAAGATCAAACGCCGTCTCCTTAATAAAGGGGCGGAATTTTACCCAAGGGCAAAGGCCCTAAAAAAGCCTGCCCATCTTTACTACGCAACACAAAAGCCATTTCACCTTGCGCAGCGCGCTTGCCTCCAAGCAAGCCTAAAAGTTCTGGCTTTTGACCCGTTGCCCGCATGATCTGTTCCAAACCTTTCACTTTCAAATCCAATTGAAAGTCTGGCCGTCGCACGTGATCTAAAGCAATAGAACCAGAGGCAACAAAATTCACATCGCCCCGTTCAACTGAAAATTTTCTTATTTGCACCATACCTTTATTTTTACGCCAGGTTTCAATGCGCTCTAAAGCAGTTTCTCGAACCGGAGGCATGATTTGTGTCAGCAAAGCATCAAAATGGACATGCATCACATCAGCACGATTAAGCAGGCCATCTAAGCTCGGTTCGGAAAATCCTGTCACAATCAAAGCCAGATCATAAGCACGATCTTGCGCAAAACCATCTGCATGACGAAGCGCATGCATCTCGACATGACTGATCCGCCCGGGCGGCTGTCCATTTTCTCCACGTGTAATGGTCAGTGCATCTGCTTCCACCGATACGCGTTCGGGCACATCCCGACCCTGAAAACGGATCGATCCACGCGCCATCTGCCATGCCACGCTAAAAGGTTCAACATCAAGCGATGTGACAACAAGCGGCCCATCGCTTTCAATAATCACCAGATCGGGTTGATAGATTTGAGCCACCGCAAGCGTATGACCAAATTGATAGCGTTCCCCGGTTGCTGGCACGCTGAGTAAAATTTTGGCGCAAGAAAATTCAATGCGAAACGGAAAGCCCGCTAACGCCTTGTCCTCACAAATCCACTGTCGTCCCAAAGCGGTCTCACGCGTTAATAACGCATCAAAGCCTTCATCAACTGCGCTGATCGCCCGATACCAAACAAATGACACCCCCAAACAGATCACCAGCACCACGCCCATCATTCCAAATAGAAATGGAGCAGGCCGGGAGGATGGTTTGCGCTGCATCGCGTCTGGCTCGGACATCGGTATCGCTCGCTTTGTTAATCATTCATCGGTTCTGACTTGAATCAAGGACGATATATTTTTATACCAGATCTGCAATCATCTTTCCGTCCCACTCTGTGATTAAATCCGGTTTTTAAAGCCAGACCCGACATAGGAGGCCTTATTCTTATGAAGACGTTCTGGGTCTTTGGTTACGGATCCTTGATGTGGCGACCCGGTTTTGCTTATCTAAACCGTCATGTCGGCAAGCTTTACGGATATCACCGTGCTTTATGTATTTACTCCCATGTTCATCGTGGCACCCCCGAACGACCCGGCCTCGTCTTTGGTCTTGATCGAGGGGGATCTTGTTATGGGATCGCCTTTGAGGTTGCTGGCAACCTTCACGATGAGGTCATGACCTATTTGCGCGCCCGCGAACAAGTCACCGCCGTTTATGTCGAAAGCCATCATCGGGTTCACCTTACCGATGGTCGGAGCATTTCAGCTGTTGCCTATACGGTCGATCGTCACCATCCTCAATATGCAGGTGTTTTGAGTGATCAACAACGCTATGAAATTGTTAAAAAGGGCGTAGGCCAATCCGGTAAAAACCCGGATTATATTTTTTCTACCCATGCGCATTTACGCGATTTGGGTCTGCATGATGTCCCATTGGCACGCTTGGTTAAACATTTATCCAAGGACATCCCGCCTTCTTAAAAATTGAGCATGAGGACTAAGGCAACAGACCTTGCATCAATTTCGGGGCGGCTGGATTTCTTATCGCGGCTTCACGGATCATCAACTCTTTCAAAGAGGGCATACGATCAACAAGACCTAATCCCAAATCACGCAGCAAGCGCAAGGGGGTCACATCATTTGAAAACAACCGATTGAGCGTATCGGTCAGTCCCGCCATGACCCATGTATCAAAGCGACGCGCTGTTTCATAATCTTGTAACACAGTCAATCGACCGCAATCCAAACCCAGACGCTTGGCCTGCATCACACAGTCTGCAAGAGCGGCGACATCGCGCAAACCAAGATTCAAACCCTGCCCTGAAATCGGATGCACCAAATGAGCCGCATCACCAACCAATGCCAAACGCGACTTAACAAAATGCCGCGCCATACCAACACGCAAAGGATAAGCGCGCGGACGATCCAATAAAGTTAGTGATCCATAGCGAAGCCCAAACCGATATTCGACTTCTGCTACAAATTCTTCTGAAGATAGATTGAGATAGGATTGAACGCGATCCGTGCGTTCCGTCCACACAAGAGAGCATCGTTGTCCGGTCAAAGGCAAAGTCGCAAACGGCCCCGAGGGTAAAAAATGTTCCTCGGCGATACCATGATGCGGGCGTTCCAAACCAAGTGTGGCAACAATGCCGGATTGATCATAGGCATGCATGATCATGCCGATCCCGGCTGCCTGCCGCAAAGGGGAGCGAGCCCCATCACAGGCAATGACCAAATTGGTATGAAGCATTGTTCCATCTTCCAAATGAAGCGCTGCCACTGACCCTTGATCCGTCATACCGCTGGCACGCCCTTTGAGCACGCTTAATCCAGTTTGCTGCAAAGCCGATTGGATCACACGCAACAAATGATCTTGTTCGATCATATAGGCATAGGGCTGGTTCGTTGTCTGATTTTGTTCAAAGGTCAAAAAAACCGGCCGCACCGGTTCAGCCAAGCGGCTATCGGTGATCACCATCCGCTCAATGGCTTGGGCCTGCGGCGCGATGTCCGACCAGAGATTTAAGGCCTCAAACATCTTGCACGCACCGGCTGCGATTGCATAAGCCCGGCCTGAAGGCGCCAATGGATCAAGCCCGTGTGGATCAATCAAAGCGACCTTGAGCTGGCCAGAAAAAGCCTGCTTCAGCACTAGCGCCATGGTCAATCCGGCCAATCCGCCCCCGACCACAACCATGTCATAAACAGCTGCTCTGTCTTGATCCGTCATTGCGCGTCCCCGCATGGTGCTGATGAATGTTACAATCGAGCCGAACGGCTCTTGTAAAATCATCCTCTTATAGCTCATTCTAGACGAAGACGAGGGAGAATGAAATGAACTCTGCTGTCACGGATATGCTATCCATCCTCAATCTTGAGCCGATCGGGCCTAATCTCTTTCGTGGTCAAAGTCCGCAGGTTGAATGGCAACGGGTGTTCGGTGGACAAGTGATCGGTCAAGCTCTGGTTGCAGCGTGCCGCACGGTCCAAGACCGTACTTTGCATTCTTTGCACGGCTATTTCATTTTACCGGGCGATCCCAAAGTTCCGATTGATTATGAAGTGGACAATGTCCGCGATGGTCGCAGCTTTACCACACGACGGGTGCGGGCTTTTCAACATGACAAAGTGATCTTTTTCCTCTCTGCCTCTTTCCATGTCGAGGAACAAGGTCTTCATCATCAAGTGAAAATGCCCGATGTCCCACCCCCCGAAAGCCTGCCTGATGATCGGGATATCGCTGCGCGTATTCTCCCGCATATGCCCAATCCCTTGCGCATCTATCATGAGCGACAACGCCCGATTGATCTGCGCCCTGTCGAAATCGAGCGCTATATGTCGCGTGAACCGCGTGAGCCACAATTTAATGTCTGGATCAAAGCCAGCACGGCACTTCCCGATAATCCGGAAATCCATCAATGCGTATTGGCCTATGCTTCTGATATGACCCTTCTGGATACGTCTCTGGTTGCGCATGGCCGCACGGTCTTTGATAAAAATATTCAGCCTGCCAGTCTTGATCATTCTTTATGGCTTCATGCCCCATTTCGGGCCGATGAATGGCTGCTTTATTCACAAGACTCGCCCTTTTCGGGTGGCAGCCGTGGTTTTGCACGCGGCCAAATCTTTACCCGTGATGGTCGACTGGTCGCTTCAGTTGCGCAAGAAGGTCTTATCCGTCTGCGCCATCCTGAATAAAATTCCGCACCCTCTGTCTCGATGCACACTAAAAATGTCACGCCCTCAAACGTGACCATCAAGCCGCCTTGTTTTTTATCAAGCTGCTTAAATTTTATGCGTTATTTTTCTCTGCCCTTTTTTTGATCATTGATTTTATTAGCTTTTTTCTGTTGGCACGGCGCTTGAAAGGCCTTGTTCGGAACAAAATCCACATCTCCGTGGACTTTGAAATCGAACTGGGGAACAGGCTCTATGAAAATCGTTATGGCGATCATCAAGCCGTTCAAGCTCGAGGAGGTCCGCGATGCGCTGACCGCCATCGGCGTGCACGGTCTCACCGTTACTGAAGTCAAAGGCTATGGCCGACAAAAAGGTCATACCGAAATTTATCGGGGCGCTGAATATGCGGTCAGCTTCCTGCCCAAATTAAAAGTCGAAGTGGCGATCTCGTCTGACCTTGTCGGCAAAGTCATTGATGCCATTACGGAATCCGCGCGAACAGGCCAGATCGGGGACGGTAAAATTTTCGTCTCGCCGATTGAACAGGCCGTGCGTATCCGCACCGGCGAGCGCGATCAAGACGCTCTGTGAAGCGCCTCACTTAAAAGGATGACCCTCATGAAATTTCGTGTCTTTCTCACTTCTACACTGACCGGATGCGGTCTGAGCCTCACCAGTCTAGCGGCACAGGCCGCCGATACGCCGGTTCCTAATAAAGGGGATACAACTTGGATGTTGATCTCCACAGTGTTGGTTCTGTTGATGACCATTCCCGGACTAGCTTTGTTTTATGGGGGACTTGTGCGCTCCAAAAACATGTTGTCGGTTCTAAGCCAAGTCTTTGCCATTGTCGCCCTGGTGGCCTTGTTGTGGGTGACCTATGGCTATTCCTTGGCTTTTACCGGCAACACGATCGGTGATTTTGTCGGTGGTCTTGATAAGGCCTTCCTAAAAGGGGTGACACCTGATTCGGTTGCCGCCACATTTTCCAACGGCGTTGTAATTCCTGAACTGGTTTATATTGCCTTCCAGATGACCTTTGCCTGCATTACGCCGGCTTTGATTGTCGGGGCTTTTGCAGAACGGATTCGCTTTTCCGCTGTATTGGTCTTTGTAACCTTATGGGTCAGCTTTATCTATTTCCCGATCGCACACATGGTTTGGTATTGGGCTGGACCGGATGCGATTGCTGAAGCCGCCAAAGCACTGGCGGAAGCTGGCAGTGATGCAGCAAGCAAAGCGGCGGCCCAAGCAAAGCTTGACAGCGTTATGGCGGATGCCGGTCTTGCCTTTCAATGGGGCGCTCTCGACTTTGCAGGCGGAACTGTTGTGCACATTAATGCCGGGATTGCCGGATTGGTTGGCGCGATCATGTTGGGCAAGCGGATTGGTTATGGACGCGAATTGATGGCCCCACACTCACTCACCATGACCATGGTGGGTGCCTCCTTATTATGGGTGGGTTGGTTTGGGTTTAATGCCGGCTCCAATCTCGAAGCCAGTGGTGGTGCCGTACTTGCGATGATGAATACATTTGTCGCCACCGCAGCAGCCACTCTGTCTTGGCTGTTCACCGAATGGTTGACCAAGGGCAAACCAACTTTGCTCGGCATGGTGTCGGGTGCCGTGGCTGGTCTGGTGGCCGTCACCCCCGCTTCTGGCTATGCCGGTCCGATGGGTGCGATTGTGCTGGGCCTGATTGTCAGCCCGATCTGCTTCTTCTTTGTCTCCACTGTCAAAAATACCTTGAAATATGATGACTCGCTCGATGTGTTTGGTGTGCATTGTGTTGGAGGGATCATCGGCGCCTTGGCGACTGGACTTTTGGTCAATCCTGCTCTGGGCGGGGTAGGGATTGCCGATTATGCCGCCAAGCCGGGTGAATTATCGGTTGCTGACTATGATATGGCGACCGTCATGCTCGCTCAAATCAAAGCCGTCCTGCTGACTTTGGTTTGGTCGGGTATTGGTTCAGCGATCTTGTATAAAGTCACCGATCTCTTGGTAGGTTTACGGGTTTCGCCTGAAGCCGAACGTGAAGGTCTTGATATTACCGAACATGACGAGCGGGCTTACAATTACTGAGCCTGTTCACGCTGTTTGAAAGTCGCTTGTCAAAATATAAGAAGAAGGCGGTGGGGATTCCCACCGCCTTTTTGTTTTCTAGGCTATTTTTTTATGAACAGAACACAATCACAGACCATAAATTAACAGCCCGTTAACTTCTCAATCGCTAGGGTCATTGCAAGGCTGCTTTTGCGGCCCATTCGCTTTTGGTCTCGTTCTAAAGAGAGAGAACCGATCCCATGATCCGTACCGGTGAAGCGCGCAATGAGCGTTTGTTTGACCACATCCGCGACTTCATTGCGCGTCGTGCCGTCGAAATCATGGGCTTGTGTTTGCTGCTGCTGACTGCGGCCACTGCAAGTGCTTTATTAACATGGACGATTGGCGATCCCAGTTTGAACCATGTCACGAGCACGCCTGTTCGTAATTTTTTGGGTTTACCTGGAGCAATCGCCGCTGATTTGTTGATGCAGCTGTTTGGTTTAGCATCCGGAATTATTTTAATTCCGCTTGGTGTTGCAAGCTTGCGCATGATGAGCAGTGGACGTTTTTACAGACCCAAATTACGCCTGCTTTTGTTATGCGTGGGTTTGATTTTTTTATCTGCCTTTATTGCTTTGTTTCCCTCCACCCAACGATGGCCTTTGCCGACCGGTCTTGGTGGATTTATGGGCGATCTTTTATCGGATTTTTTGTTATCGCTTTTACCGCATGACTGGCCACAAAAATTTGTGGCAGGTGCGATTTTACTGCTCACCAGCCTGATGTCTTTATTCGTGGTCGGCGGTGTGGGTCTGGGTCATTTTGAAGAAGACCATGCTTCAGAAATGATGCGTCACCAACAATGGGTGGACGATCTCAAGGAAGAAGAGCGCGAAGCGGAAGGGTCGATTCTCAGCGTGTTAATCGGCGGCATCCTGCACCATGTTTATAGTTTCAAAGCAGCCTGCGCGCGCATCTTCCACCGTAAGCCCGAAGAAGAGTGGTCGGGCTTTCCCTCATCGTCATCTTCTCCGTCTGAACGCACGCGTATCGAACCTGATCTCTCCTTTCCATCTGCCGGTCAACCAGTGCAGGTCGAAGAAGAAGAAGCCTATGCCGAGCCGGGCTTACAGGTTGTCCAAACTGCACGACAAAAACGGTTTGATTTTGCGGTCGAGGAAGAGCCCGCCGAACCCTCGCTCAAACGCAAGCCAAACAACAAACCAACCAAACCCAATCGCAGCAGCTCAGAAAGCGATGGGTATGACATGCCGCCCCTTACTTTGCTCACCGAGGCAAAGCGCTCGCTCGCGCCCTTAATGCCGCCAGAAGTTTTGGAGCAAAATGCGCGCTTGCTTGAAAGCGTGCTAGATGATTTCGGCGTGCGGGGTGAAATCGTCAATGTCAGACCCGGACCTGTTGTCACCTTATATGAGCTCGAACCAGCCCCCGGGATTAAATCATCACGCGTTGTCGGATTAGCAGATGATATTGCGCGTTCGATGAGCGCCATTTCGGCTCGTGTGGCGGTGGTTCCCGGCCGCAATGCCATCGGCATTGAACTGCCTAATCAAAAACGTGAAACTGTTTATTTGCGTGAGATGCTCGCCAGTGACGCTTTTGCGCAAACCGATATGAAACTGGCCCTATGTTTGGGTAAAAATATTGGTGGTGATCCAGTCATTGCCGAACTCGCGCGCATGCCGCATGTGCTGGTTGCAGGAACCACGGGTTCGGGAAAATCCGTTGCCATCAACACGATGATCTTGTCCCTGCTCTATCGGTTAAAACCTGATGAATGCCGTTTGATCATGGTGGATCCAAAAATGCTCGAACTCTCCGTCTATGACGGAATTCCGCATTTGCTAACCCCTGTTGTGACTGATCCCAAAAAGGCTGTTTTGGCTCTCAAATGGGCCGTGCGCGAAATGGAAGAGCGCTATAAAAAAATGGCTAAGCTGGGTGTACGCAATATTGATGGATTTAATACCCGTGTCAGCGAAGCACGGGCCAAAGGCGAACAGATCAATCGCACCGTTCAAACCGGATTTGACCGGGAAACGGGGGAAGCGATCTATGAAACCGAAACCATGGCTTTGGATCAATTGCCCTATATCGTCGTCATTGTCGATGAAATGGCCGATTTGATGATGGTGGCAGGCAAAGAAATCGAAGGCGCTGTGCAACGATTGGCACAGATGGCGCGGGCCGCAGGTATTCACGTTATTCTTGCTACCCAACGTCCCTCCGTTGATGTGATTACCGGAACGATCAAAGCCAATTTCCCGACCCGAATTTCTTTCCAAGTGACCTCAAAAATCGACAGCCGCACCATTCTCGGTGAACAAGGCGCAGAACAATTGCTGGGTCAGGGCGATATGTTATTCATGATGGGTGGCGGTCGGATTAGCCGTGTGCATGGACCTTTTGTTTCGGATGCAGAAGTGGAACGCGTCGTTGCACATTTAAAAACTCAGGGCCAGCCGCAATATCTTGATGCCGTCACCGAAGATGATGGATCGGGAGAAGAGGATCAAGCGGTGTTTGATCAAGGCCAATTTGGCGCTGCCGGCTCTGATCTTTATGATCAAGCGGTTGCTCTTGTGCTGCGTGATCGGAAAGCTTCCACTTCTTATATCCAACGTCGTCTGCAAATCGGCTATAATCGAGCCGCCACATTAATGGAGCGGATGGAAAATGAAGGCATTGTCGGCGCTGCCAATCATGCCGGAAAACGAGAAATCCTGCTTGAAGGCGGACATCGCGGGCATGACGACTAAACCCACCTTGTGGTTCCACATCTTGATCAACCTTACACTGTTGTGTTGTTCAGGATTCCCGCTCCTTGCCGCACAAATTCCTGTGCCACCATCCCGTCCTGCAGAATTTGGACGCGCCACACCGCCGGTTCAATCTCCACCGCCTGCTGTTGCCCCCAGTCCTGTTCAAATCCCCGCTCCGGCCCCTGAACCGGCCAAACCTTTATCAGCACAAACGCCCTCTGCGCAGGTTATAAGCCGTATCAATGCAGCGCTGAATACACTGCCTTTTTTCAGTGCCTATTTTACCCAACTGTCTGGAACGCATCAGAGCGAGGGTCAGGTCTATGTGCTCAAACCAGGCAAATTGCGATTTGATTATGACCCGCCCGTGCCAACGGAAATTATTTCCGATGGTAGTTCAGTTGCCGTACGCGATACAAAAATGGCCACCCAAGATATTTATCCCATCGGCCAAACACCGCTTAAATTCCTGACCCATGATCCTGTTGATTTGGCCCGTGATTTTAAAATTACTGGAACTCGGGTTGAGCCGGATCGCGTTCTCGTATCGCTCGAAGACAAAACAACCTTTGCCGGCACATCAAAGATCACCCTATTTTTTGAACAACCTCGTTTGCTGCTGAAACAATGGGTCATCATCGATCCCCAAGGCGTTGAGATCAGCGTTGTTTTAAATGGCATCAATACGTCAACCAAACCGGATCTTAAATTGTTTGAGATTGATTTTTTGCGCTATCGATCCCCACCCTAGCTGGCGTTTTTTCTCTGGATAGAGCGAGGAAGATCCTGTTTCTCAATCCAAACTACTGTATGCACACAGATCACCCGATCTTTTCACCCTATTTTTTGGGCTTGTAGTAGGATCTTGCCAATATGCGTTTGTCTCTTGCTACATGGAACATCAATTCTGTCCGCTTGCGCATTGATCTTGTCACGCAATTTTTACAAGATTACGCGCCCGATATTTTATGTCTGCAAGAAACCAAATGTATGAATGGACAATTCCCGCATGGTCCATTTCGCAAGCTTGGCTATGAACATCATGTGATCAATGGACAAAAGGGCTATCATGGTGTGGCCATTCTGTCCCGCTATCCGCTAACCGAAGAACCCTGCCTGACCTTTTGCAACAAACCGGATGCGCGGCATGGCGCGGCTCTGATTGAAACTCCAGATGGTCCTCTTCGGGTCCATAATTTCTATGTGCCAGCTGGCGGTGATGTCCCCGATCCTGAAGAAAATGAAAAATTTGCTCATAAACTCGGTTTTCTTGAAGAAATGCGCGATTGGGGCAAAAAGCACAAAGACTCATCCATTCCCACCGTTCTGGTCGGAGATTTGAATGTGGCACCGCTCGAACATGATGTGTGGAGCCACAAACAAATGCTAAAAATTGTTTCCCACACACCGATGGAAACAGAACGGATGCAGGCCGCCATTCAAGACGGTGGTTGGGTCGATGCCATTCGTCATCTCATTCCCGAACCCGAAAAAGTCTATACTTGGTGGAGCTATCGGGCAGCAGATTGGGCTCAATCCGATCGGGGCCGCAGGCTTGATCATATCTGGGTGACCCCTGATCTGGTGCCTCATCTTGATGAATTGACGATTTTACGTGAAGCGCGCGGATGGGATCGCCCATCCGACCATGTTCCGGTGTTATTAAATTTCACCGCGTGATGGCTGGTCACACATTATTGCGATCTTCAATATGTGGCAAAATGCGGTTGGCTTTTTCCATAATCTGTCGCACATGCGCCAAACGATGAATGATATTGCTTTCCCAAGCCTCAATCAGCGCTGGATATTCCTGCAAAACACGATGAATCGATGCGCGTGGTAACATCAACACATTGGATTTTTGCCGGGCAACTGCGGTGGCCTGAAAGCTGACTTCGACCAATAATCCCGCTTCATCAATCATATCGCCGGCGCTTAATTCGACCGTTTCTGTGCTTTCTGTGACAACCAGAGATAATTGTCCCGACCGCAAAATATAGACGCCGGTTGATTTTTCCCCTTTACGAAACAGCACATCCCCGGGTTCCAAGGTCAATTCTTCGCTAGAAAAGGCGAGAAAACGCAAAGCATCCTCGTGCATCACCGACAATGCGGGCTGCAATCGTAAAAGAGCTACGTCGTCATAAAGCGCCATGCTTTAAACCGCCAATCTATAGCCGCCGGCTTCCGTTACCAACAAAACCGGCCCTTCGCTGCCATTTTCGCTTTTTTGTCGCAGCCGGTAAATATGTGTTTCTAATGTATGTGTGGTTAATCGGGAATCATAGCCCCAAATTTCCTGCAATAATTCTTCCCGTGACACTGCTTGGCCTTGTGCGCGCTGCAAATAGCGCAAAATCCGCACCTCTTTCTCGGTTAATTTAGCAATTCGCCCATCCGGACAGTGCAATTGGCGTAATCCGGTTTTCAAATGATAAGGCCCTAGAGCCACTTCTGCTGTTTCATGGGATTCATAAACACTAATATGCGCCTTCAATCGCCCCGCTAAATGGGCAATGGAAACGGGTAACATCAAAATTTCTTCGGCTTCATCAATAAATGCTTCGTTTAACGGCGTTAAAATGACAATGGGGCCCGTATAATCATTGGCTCTGATCCCATCACATAATTCTGCCATATGGTCTTGAGACGAGCTGACAACGAGAATGATCTCTAAAGGTGCTTTTAAAGCAGCCGCCACCTCACTGTGTTGCGCATTGATGCCGCGCACCTGACATCCTGAGACAGTTTCTAAAGCCTGCACCAGATAGGTGCGGCGGATCATCGTTTCGTCAATAATCAGAATTTGATGAAGCTCTTGCACGATGAAATTCTTGCACCCAGATCGTCCCTGTTCCACAGTGTTGTCTCACAAAGCTCTGATCTTGTCATGACTTGAATGAAAATCTGCCGTGCGGAAAAGCCATTCTAACCAAAATGCCTATGTCTATCCCTCCCCCTTGCGCCCCCATACGGGTTTGCTGCGGATAGGCTTATGGACCTGCCGGCTTTCTTTAGGGCGCCATGGAGTTACATTTCGCAAAAAAGAAGGCGATGGGGCAACCCCTGTCACTGATTTACGTCTTACACGGCTTTTTTTGCGTCCTGATCAAGGCTGCCTATTTTATCCTCCCGCCCTTCCAACACAGATCATCAAACCTCAGCATGGATGGTGCGATGACGTCCTTCACCCGCGCTATAACCAGTTGATCAATCGTCCTTTTCACGCCAGCCATGAAGAGATGTGGCGCTCTGATGCGCTTTATAATTTGGTTTTGGATACAAATTGGAACAAAAAACCCTGCATCAAAGGACGAGGAAGTGCGATTTTTATTCATGTGCAACGCGCAGATCAGGGACCAACTGCAGGCTGTCTGGCTTTTCAAGCCCCTCTCTTGCTCAGGCTTTTAAAACGCATCCCACGGCTTAATTGCTTTCGAATCCAGCCCGCAAGCCGCAAACCAATCAAAAAACTGCCCCGCTTATGATCTTACCGATGGCCAAAGAGTGCGCTTCCAATCCGCACATGGGTTGCACCCAATTGAATGGCTTCGACATAATCCGCGCTCATCCCCATTGATAATTTTGTGAACCCGTGTCGCTTGGCCAATTGATGCAGCAAAGCAAAATAGGGTGAGGGGGGATCATTGACCGGCGGAATACACATGAGACCTTCAATTGGCAGGCCCAAATTACCCATGATTTTGATTAAATCTGGCAAATCTTTAACTAAAACACCTGCTTTTTGATCTTCTTCGCCGATATTGACCTGAATATAGAGCTTTGGCTTCCGATCCAAGTCTGACCAATATTTGGCCAGCGCCTCTGCAAGCGATGGACGATCAACTGTTTCAATCACATCAAACAGAGCCAAAGCCTCCTTGACTTTGTTGGTTTGCAAGGGACCAATCAAATGCAATTCAATATCTTGATAGCGTGCTTTCAGCGCGGGCCATTTTTGCATCGCTTCTTGCACACGATTTTCACCAAAAACTCGCTGTCCTGCTTCAAGAACAGGTTCAATCTCTGCTGCTGGAAAGGTTTTTGACACAGCAACCAAGCAAATATCCTGAGGCAAGCGGCCCGCATCCTGGGCAGCGCGCGCCAAATCGGCTTGTAAATCCCGCCAGTGTTGAACGGCTTCTGTCATGCCTTCATCCTTTTTTGCTCGTTCTTTACCTTGTCTATCTGGCCTTCGTCATGCAAATATTGACCGCAGCACGCATTCGTGTCCTTAGTCCCTGTATCTGATCCGATGCAAGTGCTGCGGATGCAAATGCTGCGTCTGTTTATCTGTGTCTTGACCAATGTGAATGGGAATCATGACTTCTGAGCGTTATAATGCCCGCGAAACCGAACCCAAATGGCAAAGGATTTGGCAAGACAAAGCGCTTTATGCAACGCGCAACGCGGATACGCGCCCGAAATATTATGTCTTGGAAATGTTTCCCTATCCGTCTGGCCGGATCCATATGGGCCATGTGCGCAATTATGCCATGGGGGATGTGGTCGCCCGTTATAAAAGAGCGCGTGGATTTAATGTTTTGCATCCTATGGGTTGGGATGCTTTTGGTATGCCGGCTGAAAACGCAGCCATGGCAAATAAAACCCATCCGGCACAATGGACTTATGCCAATATAGATACAATGCGCGCCCAGCTGAAAAGCATGGGCTTGTCGCTTGATTGGGATCGTGAAATCGCTACCTGTGATCCCCGCTATTACAAGCATCAACAAAGCATGTTTATCGATTTTCTGGCCGCCGGCCTCATTGATCGCAAAACTGCCAAGGTCAATTGGGATCCCGTGGATCACACCGTTTTGGCCAATGAACAAGTTATTGATGGTCGGGGATGGCGATCTGGCGCTTTAGTTG
>CAWUMW010000009.1:0-24571 GCA_963923415.1 uncultured Hyphomicrobiales bacterium
GGGCCTGTGTGAGGCCCGTCTGATCGGCGTCAGCGGAGCATCAACGGTGTGGGACTTTATTTGGCGAAGGCTCACCGGATTAGGCGTGGTCATGTTTTTGGTGGCAACGCTGGTGTTTTTTCTCACCCGTTTGGCCCCCGGTGATCCCGCTGCTTTAATGTTGGGGGATCAGGCAACTGCGGCTGATATTGCGGCTTTGCGCGCGGTCTATGGATTAGACCAACCGATTTTGGTGCAATTTGGTTTGTGGTTGAAAGAAATTGCTCGCGGCAATCTCGGTCAATCCATTTTCTTGCAACGCCCTGTGACACAAGCTTTGCTGGAGCGCGCGGAGCCAACTTTTTTTCTGGCTTTGTTTTCTGTCAGCATTGCGACCCTGATCGGTATTCCGGCGGGCATTGTGTCGGCGGTCTGGCGCGGTCGTCTGGTGGATCAGCTGGTCAGTGGTTTGGCGATGCTGGCGGCCAATATTCCAAGCTTCTGGCTTGGGCTTTTATTGATCCAGCTCTTTGCGGTGAAATATCATTGGTTCCCGGTTGCAGGCTATGGAGATCCGGGTGCGCCTTTGTTGGAACGATTGCGCCATTTATTCCTGCCTGCACTGGTGCTGGGTGTTGTTAATTCGGCATTGATCACGCGTTTCACACGCGCCAGCATGCTCGATATTTTGAGTGAGGATTTTATCCGCACCGCCCGTTCCAAAGGGCTATCAGAACCGGTGGTGATTCTCAGGCATGGATTTGGCAATGCGTTGATTCCGGTTATCACGGTGGTTGGTTTAACAGCGGCCTTGCTGATCGGCGGCGCGATTGTCACGGAGACTGTGTTTGGTTTGCCGGGCATTGGCAATTTGGTGGTCTCGGCGGTGTTGCGGCGTGACTATCCGGTGATACAAGGCGCGTTAATTGTGGTGGCCGGACTCTATGTGCTGATCAATCTGAGCGTTGATATTATTTATGCGTGGGTGGATCCGCGCGTGCGAGCAACATGATGGGCGGCGAGGGTCTTGATATCTTTTTGCGGCGCTTGTTTCGGCGCAAATTGGTGCTGATCGCAACAGGGATTGTGACGCTGTTTGTGGTCTGTGCCGTATTGGCACCTTTGGTTGCGCCATTTGATCCGAGCGCGATGAAATTGCTACGACGCTTAAAGCCACCCTCAGCGTTAAATTGGTTCGGCACCGATGAATTTGGGCGCGATATTTTATCAAGGATTATTTACGGCGCGCGCGCCTCGCTCGGCATAGGCTTTTTGGTGGTGGTGGCGTCGATGGGCGTTGGCACGATTTTAGGTTTGCTGGCAGGCTATGTCCGCGCGCTTGATGTGCCGATTATGCGCTTGGCCGATGCGATGATGGCTTTGCCGGATATTCTTTTGGCCATATTTTTGATGGCAGTGTTAGGCCCTTCGGCGGGCAATGTGGTGCTGGCTTTGTCAATTGTCTATGCGCCGCGGGTGGTGCGGGTGGTGCGTGCTTCCACACTGGTTGTCAGTGCATTGCCCTTTGTTGAGGCAGCGCGCGCTTTGGGCGTCTCCACAGGTCGTATTTTGCGTGTGCATTTGTTGCTCAATATTGCCTCGCCGCTTTTGGTGCAGGCGACCTTTATTTTTGCTTATGCGGTTTTGGCTGAGGCGGGCCTGTCTTTTTTAGGGGCGGGTGTGCCACCTGAAGTGCCCACATGGGGCACCATGATTGCCGCAGGCCAACAATATGCCGATGACGCTTTTTGGGTGGTGTTATTTCCTGGTTTGGCGATTGTCTGTGCGGCTTTGTCACTGCAACTGATTGGCGATGGTTTGCGTGATCAGCTGGATCCAAAATTGCGGAAGGCCTTGTGATGGTGAGCGGGGCTGTTCAGTCTTCTGTAACGCAGAATCACACACAGGCAACACCTTTGCTGGTGGTGGATCATCTGGCTGTTTCGTTCAAACACGAGCAGGGTGTTGTAACGCCGGTGCGCGATGTGTCTTTGCATGTCGATCCGGGCGAAACCTTGGCCATTGTAGGGGAGTCAGGATCAGGCAAATCGGTCACCTCCTTGGCGATTATGGGATTATTGGCGCGCCCTGCAGGCTTTGTATCGGCGGGGCAGATATGGTTTGACAGTCCGAGGGCTGGTCGTGTCGATTTGGTCAGCTGTTCGCAGGACCAGCAGCGGCGTTTACGAGGCCGTGAAGTGGCGATGATTTTTCAAGAGCCGATGACCTCGCTCAATCCCGTTTTGAGTGTTGGCGAACAGATCGCCGAAAGCGTGCGGCTGCATCTGGGTTTGACAGGCTCAGCCTTGCAGGCCCATGTGCGCCGACAACTCGATTTGGTGGAAATTCCGGATGCCGGGCGACGGATGCATGACTATCCGCATCAGATGTCGGGTGGCATGCGCCAACGGGTGATGATTGCTTTGGCGATGGCGTGTCAGCCGTCTTTGCTGATCGCCGATGAACCCACCACGGCTTTGGATGTCACCATTCAAGCGCAGATATTGGTCTTGCTCGATCGGTTGCGGCGTGAAACAGGCATGGCAGTTCTTTTTATCACGCATAATCTTGGCGTCGTGGCTGAGATTGCGGATCGTGTCAGTGTTTTTTATGCGGGGCAGGATGTTGAAACAGCACGTACTTTAACGTTGTTTCAAAAACCGCGCCATCCTTATACGCGCGCTCTGTTGGATTGCTTGCCGAGCCGCGCGCTGATCGATGCCGCAGGCGAGCGCCGCTTGGTGCCGATTGCTGGACAACCCGGTGTGTTTGGGAGAGCCTGTGCCTTTGCACCGCGCTGCAAAGAGGCCATTGCGGCGTGCCATGAAACACCGCCGCGTAATGAAGCGCTCGATCAGTCCCGCGATGCAGCGCGGATACGCTGTCTGCGGTGGAAGGAGTGGGCCTGATGGCGCAAGCGCCCTTACTTGAATTGATCCATGTGAGCAAAAGCTTTCCGACCGCGCGGGGTTTGGTCAAAGCGGTTGATGCGGTTGATTTGCAGGTAGGCCCCGGAGAAGCGGTGGGACTGGTTGGAGAATCAGGGTCTGGAAAAAGCACCCTCGCGCGTTTGGCTTTGGGGTTAATCGCCCCGAGTGAAGGCGATGTGCGCTTTTCAGGTCAATCAATTGTGGGTTTGTCAGACCGCGCACTCAAACCCTTTCGTCGGCAGGCGCAAATGGTGTTTCAAGATCCTTATTCGAGCCTCAATCCACGCTTGCGGGTGCGCGAGATCATCGGTGAAGCGCTTGATGCGCATGGATTGGCACAAGAGCGGCGTGATCAACGGATTGGTGAATTGCTTGACATGGTCGGATTGCAGGCCTCGTTGAGCACACGCTATCCGCATGAATTTTCTGGCGGGCAACGGCAACGGATCGGGATTGCGCGGGCTTTGGCCGTTGAGCCGCGTGTCTTGATTGCCGATGAACCGGTCTCTGCGTTGGATGTATCTGTGCAAGCGCAAATTATTAGCTTGTTGCAAGACTTGCGGCGGCATCTCGGTCTGTCTTTATTGTTGATCTCGCATGATTTGGATGTGGTCGAATTGTTATGCGAACGGGTCAGCGTGCTTTACCTCGGGCGCGTGATGGAAAGCGGCTTGACGCGCCATGTGATGCAGGCGCCGCGGCATCCTTATAGTCGGGCCTTGTTGGCAGCGGTGCCCAAAGCAGATCCCTTGGTGACGCGCGGGGCACGTTTGTTAAGTGGCGATATTCCTTCACCCCTTGATCCACCCTCAGGCTGTGTGTTTCGCACGCGTTGCTTTTATCACGAGCCGCATTGTGCGCAATCACGACCTGCTTTATTGCCAGCGGATGAGCCGTGGCAGGTGGCGTGTCATCGTGATCCCTTGTCCGTAGAGACTCCGCCCTCATGAATGAACCGATCCTGATGCACAAAGGGGGTGAGCTAAGTCTTGATCCCTCTGCTGTTGAGGCGCCAGATGTGTTGCGCACGATCCGGTCTGGTCATTTTGTCTTTTCAAAAAGTCAGCAACGCATCGCGAATTTAATTTTGGCGCAACCTCAATGGGCGTTGATGTCGAATGTTGAAGACATGGCGCAGGCTGCTCAAGTCAGCGCGCCCACCATTGTGCGTTTTTGCCGTGCGGTCGGCTGTGAAGGCTTAAAAGATTTTAAATTGCAGCTAGCAGCAGCTTTGGCGCGCGGCACGCCTTATCTGCATCGGGATGTGATGGACGGCGATAGTGGTCACGATGTGCTGCGCAATGTTGTTGGCAGTGTGACAGCCGTTGTTGCCGAATGGCAAAGACAAAGCGATTCCTCACAGCTTGAACAAGCCGCTCGGTTGATCCATACAGCCCGACGCGTTGATTGTTTTGGAACGGGTGCGACATCGCATTTTCTTGCGCAAGATTTGCAAGCACGCTTGTTTCGCTTTGATATTGCTTCCACCGCCTATCCCGATGCGCATTTGCAAATGGTCGCAGCGGCAACGGTTAAGCCCGGTGATGTGGTGGTGGCGATTTCATTTGTCGGGCGGATGCCTTCTTTGCTTGAAGTGGTGCGTCTTGCTAAACAGAGAGGCGCGCATATCATTGCGATAACCTGCGCACAAACACCGCTGGCAGCATTGGCTGATTTGGTGTTGGTGACGGATGTGCCGCGTGATGCGGTGATGCGGGTTGGCACTGATGCCTATATTGTCCAAGTCTTGCTGATAGAAGTGTTGATGGTGATGATTGGATTGCAGCGCGGCGCGGCGGTTCATGAACGTTTAAAAACCATCCATGATGTTTTGCAAAAGCATGGGGCTGATATCGAAACCGATCCGCTTTATGATTAAAGTCAAGGCAAACTCTGCTTTGCACGCACATCCCTTTGCTTGATTCTTGCTTTTTTGGTTGAAGCGGCCCCCCTGCTTGTGAGATGCTGGCAGCAGGTTTGAGCGTTGAAAGTTGTCAGCATGTCGTTTTTATCCGGATTGATGCAGTCGATTAGTGAACGAGGCCGTGCGCTTGTGGAGCAGACGCCTTGGTTCTCGGGTCGGCGCGATCAGCCGCTTGAGGATTTATGCGAGGCCTTATTATCAAATCGGGGTGAGGCGTCAGGCGTTGCTTTGGCCACCACCATTCTTGATCGTTACGATACGCTGAATGCGGATGAGCGGCTGCGGTTTTTAAAAATGTTGGTTGATCGGTTTGGTGCGGATATGGCGGCGGTTGATTTGGCCATTGCCAATTACCAAGCCAAGCCAAGTCATGCACATTTACTCGATTTGCATCTGGCAGCCGAACCGCGGCGGCAAGAATTAATCCGGCGCCTCAATCTCTCTCCGATGGGCACGCAACGTCTCGTGCGGATGCGGCAACATCTGTTTGCATTTGAGCAAGACCATCCTGAATTATTCGCGCTTGATGCGGATTTCAGACATTTATTTTCTTCTTGGTTTAATCGGGGCTTTCTGGTGCTCCGACCGATTGATTGGAAAACGCCGGCTAATATTTTGGAAAAAATCATTCGCTATGAGGCTGTGCACGCCATTCGCAATTGGGATGATTTACGGCGTCGGTTAGAGCCGCCGGATCGGCGTTGTTTCGCGTTCTTCCATCCACAAATTATTGATGAGCCGTTGATCTTTGTTGAAGTGGCGTTAACGGTCGACCCTGCGCAGAGTATTGATGCATTATTGGCAGAGCATCGTGTGCTGCTCGAACCGCGCAAAGCCAATACGGCTGTTTTTTATTCGATCTCCAATTGTCAGGAGGGGCTGCGCGGTATTTCCTTTGGTCATTTTCTGATCAAGCAGGTTGTTGAAGAATTGCAGCGGTTGAATTTGGGGCTAAAAACTTTTGTGACATTGTCGCCTTTACCAGGCTTTGCCGCTTGGGTGCGGCGGGAACGAGACAATCCTCATTCCGATATGATGAACAATGACACGCGCGCCTTGTTGCAAGGCTTGGAGGATCCGGCCTGGCCGAACCAGTCCGCTTATTGTGAAAGCATCAAGCCGATTCTGTTGGGGCTGGCAGCCAGCTATATTTTGTTGGCCCGTGGTGGTGGCGGCCGTTTGTTAGATCCGGTGGCGCGCTTTCATCTGGGCAATGGGGCGCGGTTTGAACGCTTAAATTGGGCCGCGGATTTATCTGAAAAAGGGTTGCAGCACTCTTTCGGTTTGATGGTCAATTATCTTTATGATTTGCCAAGCATCGAAGAGAATCACGAGGCCTTCCGTAATGGTGGGGCGATTGCGGCCTCCGGTGAGGTCAAACAATGGTTGCGCCTTTTGCAGGGCTTGGGCGGGCATGGGCAAAGCCTGATTTAAAATCTTTTCTTGCCGTTTGATCACTTCATGCGCCAAAGCCTCTTGCGAGCTGCTCCAAACTGGGGCACATCGGGGCATGGCTTCTCCCCCGCTTCTTCACTTACAGGCCGTTGGCCTAACATTTGGTGGTGTTCCTTTGCTGTCTGCTGCGGATTTGGCAGTTGGGCAGGGGGAGCGCATAGCTTTGGTTGGGCGCAATGGGTCGGGTAAATCGACCTTGTTGAAAATCGCTGCGGGGTTGATCGAGGCTGATCAGGGAACACGATTTATCCAGCCTGGTGCCACGATCCGTTATTTGCCGCAAGAACCGGATCTGTCAGGGTTTGCGACGGTGTTGTCTTATGTGGAAGCGGGGCTCGCACCAGGCGATGATCCCTATCGCGCGCATGCTTTGCTTGGCGCGCTCGGTATGGATCCTGATGCAGCGCCAGAGCATTTGTCCGGGGGCGAAGTGCGGCGTGCCGCCTTGGCGCGCTTATTGGCGCCGATGCCGGATATTTTATTGTTGGATGAGCCAACCAATCATCTCGATCTTCCCGCCATTCAATGGCTTGAAGATGAATTGGCGCAAATGCGTTCGGCCATGGTGATTATTAGCCATGATCGTCGGTTTTTGGAAAATTTGACCAGAACAACGGTTTGGCTTGATCGCGGGAAGTCGTTGCGTTTGGAGGAGGGCTTTGCGCGGTTTGAAGCGTGGCGGGATCAAATTTTTGAACAAGAGGAAATGGACGCGCATAAATTGGGTCGGCAGATTGCGCGGGAAGAAGATTGGATGCGCTATGGGGTTACCGCCCGCCGCAAACGTAATATGCGACGCGTAGCGGCGTTACAGGCTTTGCGGGATCAACATAAAACGGCGCGTAAGCCTCAAGGCCTCGTCAAGATGCAAGCAACCGAGTCTGATCAATCAGGCACCCAAGTGATTGTTGCTGAGCGGATCAGCAAGCAGTTTGGTGAGCGGATGGTTGTCAAAGATCTGTCCTTGCGGGTGTTGCGGGGTGATCGGCTCGGCATCATTGGTCCCAATGGCGCGGGCAAGACGACCTTGATCAATCTTCTGACAGGGGCTTTGGCGCCAGATCAAGGCGAGGTCCGGCAAGGCACGCGTTTGCAAACCGTGTTGATTGATCAACGCCGCGATCTTTTGTCGGATGAGCAGATTACCGTTGCGGATGTATTGACGGGGGGGCGTGGGGACACGCTCGACGTGAATGGCAGTAGTCGACATGTGGTCGGCTATTTGAAAGATTTTTTATTTTTGCCCGAACAGGCTCGCCAACCCGTTTCTGCTTTGTCAGGGGGAGAGCGGGCTCGCTTGCTGTTGGCAAAGGCCTTGGCGGCCCCCTCCAATCTTTTGGTGTTGGATGAGCCAACCAATGATTTGGATCTTGAAACGCTCGATCTATTGGAAGACCTGTTATCAGATTATGCGGGGACCGTGTTATTGGTCAGCCATGATCGCGATTGTCTGGATCGGGTCTGTTCTGCCATCTTGATGGCGGAAGACGATGGACGCTGGACGCTTTATGCAGGCGGATATTCCGATATGCTGGCGCAACGGGGCGAAGGGATTCAAGCGCGCCATAAGCCGACTGCCCGCGTCACCAAACGGGAGACGGACACCCCGAGCTCTGATCCTGCGCGCAAAACAGTGCGGCGGTTGAGCTTCAAAGAAAAACATGCCCTGGAAACATTGCCAGACCAAATGGCGGCTTTGGAACGCGATAGTGCAAAGCTTCAAACAGCCTTGGATGAGCCCGATCTGTTCATGCGCGACCGCGCGCGTTTTGAGCGTTTGATGAAAGCTTTGGAGGCGTGTCAAACCCAATTGGCAGCCGCCGAGGAAGAATGGTTGCGGTTGGAAATGCTGCGGGAAAGCCTCGAACAGAGCGAGGCTTAACAGTTCGAGGCTTAACAGTTCGAAATTTATTCGCAGGCTTGAGGTGAAAGGATGCCGGATTAAACCGGCATCGCCATTTCAGCCAAGCGCGCCCAATAGCTCACGCCAATCGGGATCACGTCATCATTGAAATCATAGGCAGGGTGATGCAGGCCCGCGCTATCGCCATTGCCGATAAAGATAAAGGCGCCCGGACGTGCTTCCAGCATATAAGAAAAATCTTCCGCGCCCATGGTCGGAACGAGAGTGAGATCCACTTTATCTGCCCCCACGATGGTCCCGGCAGCCTGTGCTGCAAAATGGGTTTGTGCATCGTGATTGCGGGTTACGGGATAACCGCGCTCATAGGTGAAATGCGCTTTGGCCTCGTGCATTGAACAAATCCCATTGATGATGTCGGTCATCCGACGTTCAATCAGATCTTGAACGGATTTATTGAGCGTCCGCACGGTTCCTTTCAGGGTCGCGGTTTGCGGTAACACGTTAAAGGCATCACCGGCCCGAATGAAGGTGATCGACAAAACCGCGGAATCGAGCGGGTCAACATTGCGCGAGACAACGGTTTGTAAAGCGGCAATCAATTGGCTGGTGATCATGACGGTATCAACCGAGCCATGGGGTTGGGCGGCATGCGCGCCACGCCCTTCAATCTCGATTGAAAACCGATCCGCAGCAGCCATCAAAGGGCCGGGCCGCAGACCAAATTGTCCGACGGGCATATTCGGCATATTATGCATGCCATAGACTTCGGTAATGCCGAAGCGCTCCATCAGTCCATCTTCAACCATCGCGCGGCCACCGCCTCCCCCTTCTTCGGCGGGTTGAAAAATCACCACCGCTGTTCCAGCGAAATGGCGTGTTTCGGCCAGATATTTTGCTGCTCCTAACAGCATGGATGTGTGCCCGTCATGGCCACAGGCATGCATCTTGCCCGGAGTTTTGGAGGCATAGGGCTTTTGGGTGGCTTCATGAATTGGCAGCGCATCCATATCGGCGCGCATGCCAATGACTTTATCGCCGGGTTTGGACCCTCGGATCACGCCGACAACGCCCGTGCGGCCAATTCCAGTGATGACCTCATCGCAGCCAAAGCTTTTTAATTTTTCTGCGACGATGCCCGCCGTGCGGTGCACATCATAGTCGAGTTCGGGATGAGCGTGCAGATCGCGTCGCCATTCAGCGATTTCCTCTGAAAAAGCAGCAATACGATTAACCACAGGCATAGGAGACCCCCTGTTTTGCAGAAAAAATAAAAAGTTCATGGAAGAGCAGGGGCAGAATGCAAAGTTTTCTGCTTTTGGTCAATGCATAATTAGACTTTACGCTTAGGCGCTTGTCGGTTTAAGCTGGTGGTGGACTGATCGGTCTGAACATCAAAGACTGTTGGATGTTGCACCAGCGCTCATCTCGCGCGGTTTGTTTTGGGGGTATAAAATGAAAAAAACTTTTTTTGCCTTGGCCGTGGCTGGGGCGTTGTTGTCGGGGGCCGCTGTCGCTAAAACTTTGCGCTACGCCAATCAAGGCGATCTGAAATCGCTTGATCCGTATACATTGAATGAAACTACAACCAATGCGCATATCAATAGTGTTTATGAAGGCTTGGTGCGCCGCGACCGCGATTTGAAAATTGTTCCGTCTCTGGCGGAGCGTTGGGAAAATCCTGAGCCAACCCGCTGGCGCTTTTATCTGCGCAAAGGCGTGAAATTCCATAATGGGGAAGATTTTACCGCCGATGACGTGCTGTTCTCGGCTGATCGGATCCGCCAGCAAGGGTCCAATCACACGACCCGGATCCCCAAAGATGCCAAATTCGTCAAGATCGATGATTTCACGGTGGATGTAATTCTGAGTACCCCTAATCCAATTCTGCTGAACCAGTGGGAATATTGGATGATTGTTTCCAAGAAATGGGCAGAGGCTAATGGCAGTGTGGCGCCCACACCGCCCAACGCCCAAACCCCCAGTTATATTTCTTTGAATGCCAATGGAACCGGACCATTTAAGATTGAAAGCCATCAGCCGGGTGTGAAGACGGTTTTCAAGCCCAATCTGAACTGGTGGGATAAGCCAAGCCACAATCTTGATGAAGTGATCTTTACCCCGATTGCTTCGGATGCAACGCGGGTGGCGGCACTGTTGTCGGGTGAAGTCGACATCATCGAGCCGGTGCCGATCCAAGACATCCAACGCGTCAATAGCGCGTCCAATACCCAAGTTTTGGCTGGACCCGAATTGCGCACAATCTATCTCGGCATGGATCAAACCCGTGACGAATTGCTCGAATCCAATATCAAGGGCAAAAATCCTTTCAAGGACAAGCGCGTTCGGGAAGCGTTCTATAAAGCCATTGATATTGAAACCATCAAGACCCGCGTCATGCGGGGGCTGTCTACACCGTCTGCTTTGATGATTGCGCCGGAATTATTTGTTCATTCGAAAGATTTCGTGCGGCCAAAATTTGATCCCGATGGCGCAAAGAAATTATTGGCGGAGGCTGGCTATCCGGATGGATTTGAAGTTGGCTTTGACTGCCCCAATGATCGCTATGTTAATGACGGCCCGATCTGTCAGGCGATTATCGGCATGTTGGCGCGGGTGGGGATCAAAGCGAATGGATTGATCCAACCCAAGGCCCAGTATTTTGCTAAAGTGCTGAAGCCGAATGGTTTTAAAACCTCGTTCTATTTGTTGGGATGGACGCCCAATACATTGGACAGCCATAATGTGCTTTATGACATTATCGGATGCCGTGATGATGAAAAATCAGCACGCGGGGAAACCAATTTGGGCGGCTATTGCAACAAGCAGCTTGATGCTTTAACCGATCAAATTCTTGGTGAAAGTGATCAGACCAAACGTAATCAACTCATTAAACAAGCCTTCCAAATTGCTTATGATGACTATGCCTATATTCCTTTGCATCAGCAGGCGTTGGCTTGGGGTATATCCAAATCTTTAAAGCTGACGCAACGGGCTGATAATGCGATTGTGCTCAATTGGATTGTCAAAGAGTAATAGCCTTAATCTGATACTATGACCCCGCGTTAAAGCGGGGTCATTTTTTCATGTGGTGGCGGTAACCAATTTATGCTGGCCTTTATCCTGCGCCGAATGATGCAATCGATTTTGGTTCTGGTGGTGGTTGTGCTGTTGGCCTTCACCATGTTCCGCTTTGTCGGTGATCCGGTGAATCAAATCGTCAGTCTTGATACACCGGCTGAGCAAGTGGCAGCGGTTCGTAAAAGTCTGGGCCTTGATGATCCGGTGCCTGTGCAAATTCTGCGCTATCTCTATCATGTTGTGCAGCTTGATTTTGGCATTTCCTATCAATTCCGCCAGCCGGTGGTTGATTTATTGGCCGAGCGGGCGCCCGCTACGCTTGAGCTGGCTTTGATGTCGTCGTTGATTTCGCTTTTTGTCGGGATCCCGATGGGTGTTTATACGGCTCTGCGGCGCGATGGCTGGGTGGCGCGGTTGTTTCAATCCATCTCCTTGATCGGCGTCAGCCTCCCAACCTTTCTGATCGGTATTTTATTGATTTATCTGTTTTCGGTCACATTAGGCTGGTTGCCGTCCTTTGGGCGCGGGCAAGTGGTGGTGGTGACGGGCCGTTGGACAACGGGTCTTTTGACCGTGTCGGGTTTAAAGGCGTTGATTTTGCCTGCGATCACTTTGGGTCTTTATCAAATGACCTTGATCATGCGTCTGGTGCGGTCTGAAATGCTCGAAGTGTTGCGGGCCGATCATATTAAATTTGCGCGCGCGCGGGGTTTGAATACGCGCTCCATTCATTTTCGACATGCGCTGAAAAGCACGCTGGTGCCGGTCATTACTATTGCGGGTTTGCAATTGGGTTCGATCATTGCTTTTGCGGTGATTACCGAAACGGTTTTTCAATGGCCGGGCATGGGCGCTTTATTTCTGAAGGCGGTGCAGAATGTCGATATTCCGATTATGGCAGCCTATTTGATGATCATTTCAGCCTTGTTTGTCAGCATCAATATGGTGGTTGATCTTTTATACGCATTCGTTGATCCACGATTGCGCACCACGATCAAAGGGTAAGAGGGCAAGCGGGTGGCATACGGGCATCACGATGATCAGGCAGGATTTTGGACGCGGCTGCGCCAGCATGATCTGACCTATCAATTGATCCGTTCACCGCTGACCATGAGCGCGGCGGTGATCTGCATCATTTTGGTGCTGGCCGCCTTATGCGCGCCATGGCTTGCATCGATGAATCCGTTTGATCCCAAACAGGTTCTGTTGATGGATGCCAATATTCCGCCGGTCTGGATTGAGGGTGGTGATCCGCGCTTTGTATTCGGCACGGATGATCAAGGCCGCGATCTTTATTCGGCGATTTTATATGGCTTGCGCGTTTCCCTGGCGATTGGTGCAGGGGGGGTGGCACTGGCGGCGGCAATTGGCATTACGCTGGGTCTGGTTGCAGGTTATTTTGGTGGCCGTGTCGATGCCCTGATCATGCGGATTGCGGATGTGCAATTAACCTTTCCGGCCATCCTGATTGCCTTGCTGGTCAATGGCATTGTGCAAGGATTAGCCAAAGGCAGTGCGCGGGAGGCATGGGCATTTGGCGTGTTGATTATATCGATTGGCTTGAGTTTTTGGGTGCAGTATGCGCGCACCATTCGCGGATCAACGCTGATTGAGAAAAACAAAGACTATATCCACGCGGCGCGTCTTGTTGGCCAATCCACCGCCTGGATCATGCTGCGCCATCTGCTGCCGAATGTGATTGGCCCGACTTTGGTGATCTTAACCATCAATATGGGGCTTGCCATTATCACTGAGGCGACCCTGTCTTTCTTGGGGGTTGGTTTGCCGCCCACTCAACCCTCCTTGGGGACGTTGATTTCTATCGGCAATAAATATTTGTTTTCGGGCGATTGGTGGATTGTGACATTTCCGGGGGTCACCTTGGCCGTGTTTGTCTTGTCTATCAATCTGATCGGGGACTGGTTGCGCGATGCCTTAAATCCGAGGTTGCAATGAGCGCCGCTGTGCTGGACATCCGCAATTTGCATGTTGACTTTCACACGCGCCACGGCGTGCTGCATGCGTTGAATGGAATTTCTTTGTCGATTGCCCGCGGTGAAGTGCTCGGGGTGGTTGGAGAATCAGGCGCTGGCAAATCCCTGACCGGCACTGCGGTGATCGGTCTTTTGGAGCCACCCGGACAGATCACGCAGGGTGAAATCTATTTGAACGGGGCGCGGATTGATCATTTGGATGGCGAGGCCATGCGGTCGGTGCGTGGCAAAAAGATTGGAACGATTTTTCAAGATCCGCTGACCAGTCTTGATCCGTTATTTCGCATTGGCGAGCAATTGATCGAAACCATTCGCATGCATTTGCCCTTGGATGAAAAGCAAGCGCGCGCGCGTGCGATTGCCTTATTGGCAGATGTGGGGATTCCCGCTCCAGAAAAGCGGATTGATGCCTATCCGCATGAATTTTCAGGCGGCATGCGTCAACGCGTGGTGATCGCCTTGGCACTGGCAGCAGAACCGGATTTGGTGATTGCCGATGAGCCCACCACAGCGCTCGATGTATCGGTGCAGGCGCAGATCATCGATGTGTTGAAACGCTTATGCCGTGAGCGCGGTACGGCTGTTATGCTGATTACTCATGATATGGGGGTGATTGCCGAAACAGCCGACCGGGTTGCGGTGATGTATGCGGGGCGGGTGGTTGAAATTGGTCCCGTTCGTGCGGTGGTGCAGCAGCCGCAGCATCCTTATGCGCAAGGCTTGATGGGGTCTATTCCGCCTCTGGATCGGCGACCCGCGCAATTGCAACAGATTGAGGGCAGCATGCCGCGTCTATCGGCGATTCCACAGGGCTGTGCGTTTCATCCGCGCTGTCCGCGTGTCATGGAGGCGTGTCATACCACGCTGCCGCATTTGGTTGACGCTGGGGACAGCCTGTCGGCATGTCTGCGCGCGGGAGACCCCGCATGACGGCGCCTGCGATGATCCGTGTTGAGAATGCCCGTAAGGTTTTTGATGTTTCCTTGCCGTGGCTTGAGCGGGTTTTATCGGGGCAGCCGCCACAAGTCTTGGTGGCGGTCGATGATGTGTCTTTCACGATTGGCAAAGGTCAGACCTTTGCTTTGGTGGGCGAGTCTGGTTCAGGCAAGTCAACGGTTGCCCGCATGGTTACGGGTCTGTTGCCTGCAACGGAGGGACGGTTTGAGATTGATGGGCATGTGCTTGACACCAAGCACGGATATCCTCGTTCATTGCGTCGGCGCATGCAGATGATTTTTCAAGATCCTTATGCCAGTCTGGATCCACGCTGGCGGGTTGGGGATGTGATTGCTGAACCGTTGCGGGCGTTTGATTTAGTGCCATCGCGCCAAAAAGAGCGTGAGCGGGTCGGGCACTTGTTGCAATTGGTTGGGTTGCATCCAGCCGATGCGACAAAATTTCCGCATCAATTTTCTGGTGGGCAACGCCAGCGTATAGCCATCGCCCGGGCTTTGGCGTCTGATGCGGATGTGTTGGTGTGCGACGAGCCGACGTCAGCTTTGGACGTGTCCGTGCAAGCGCAAATTCTGAATTTGATGAAACGGTTGCAGCAGCAATTGGGGCTGACCTTGTTATTTATCAGTCACAATTTGGCGGTGGTGCGTTTCATGGCGGATGTGGTGGGTGTCATGTATTTGGGGCGGTTGGTTGAAACTGCACCCGTTGAAACCCTTTTTTCATCCCCGCACCATCCTTATACGCGCATGTTGTTGGATGCAGTGCCTGATTTGGGCATGAGCGGGCGCAAACGGCTGCCGGTTCAAGGTGAAATTCCCAACCCGATCAACCCCCCAAGCGGATGCGCGTTTCATCCGCGCTGTCCGCGGGCGAGCGTTTTATGCAAGCAGGAGATCCCCAGCGTAAAAGCGGGCGTTGCGTGCCATCATCCGCTTGCTGAATAACAGCTGCCTCCGTCCCTATAAGGGTGTTTGATCAGGGCTCCAGATCAAGAGATCAAATCAAGTTGTCAGGGCGGGTTTGCGGCTGATCGGGCGGCGGGTGTGATATTGGCCGTGCAGGATGGCGGTCAGATGGATCAACACAAGTCCGATCAAGGTCAACCACCACGCCTGCATGCTGGCCTGTCCGGCCACGGCAAAATAAAAACAGCCGATTAAGCTTGCGAGGCAGCTGGCCGCTAGAGGTGGGCTGAGGTGGCGGCTTGAGCGGATGATCAAGACAAACAGCCAAGCCAGCGCTCCAACCCCCAAAAGACCCAATTCATACCAGATTTCAAACAGCAGGCCGCGTGGGGCGGTCGCTTCAATCATGCCCGCCATTTTGGCGCGCATCGTGACGTCAAATCCATGGCCAGTGATTAGCCGCAAAGGCTCTTTTTGCACCAGCCGTCCCCATGCTTTTAAGGCATCCATCATTCCGCCATCGCTGCCGTAAACCCATTTGGTGAAGGGGCGCAACAAGAAGGGCAGCAGTGGGGCGATCATCACCAAAATTGCGGTGGAAACAAGACTGATCAGCGTGGCCCAATGGGGCCGGATGAAGCTTAACACCATGATGGCGAGGGACAACGCCAGAGCAATCAAAGCGCTGTTCGCGTCAGCCAGCAAAAGGGCGAGCGTGGCACAGGCCAACAACAGCAGCATCAGGCCATAGCGGCGGCGGGATATCAACCACGCGCAGGCTGGTGACAAGAGCAAAGTCGTGAGCACGGGAAAGCGCTCGGCATAAGCAAGGTCTGGCAGGCTGTCGCCATTTTTCCACGCCTGCCAATGCAGCCCTAACGATAAGATCAGACTGGCCGCTAAACCAATCGGCAAGAGATTGAGATTGGCGATGCGGCTATGATCGTCCAAGCTTTGAATGGTTGCATAAATCAACAGGCTGAGCGCCACCAGATTGCCATACCGCATCAGGGCTTCAGAAAAAAACGGCGTCCAGATCAGCGAAAGCCCTGCCCAGCCCATGAAAAACAAAATCGGCCAAGCCGCTTGATGGGTTAAATGATCGCGCATCCGATGAAAAGGCGCCTGACCGTCACTTTCGATCATGCGGGCGACAAGCAGCAGGATCGCCCCCAAAGGCACAACGATCACAAAGCCGCGCCGCGACACTTGTGAAAAAATCGGGGCGGTGGCCAGAACAATAAATCCGATCCGCCGTAAAAGATGGGCAGCTGTTTGTGCGGCGGATGCGGTCAAAGAAGGGCCTTTATGCATGGTAGGGAGGATCGGACTCCAAGGTTTAGATATTAAGGATCGGATATCAAGGCGTGAAGGTGAACACAGGACTGAAAACACAGGACTCAATCAGAATAAACATCAAAGAGCATTGATGTGGCAAGGGGCTTTGCGGCAAGGGCTTTGCGGTAGGGGGATTTTGGACGCGTGGTCAACATCCCCTTGGCCAGTTGTTTACGATGCGTCGGACTGACGCAACAGATCAATAATGCCGGAAAAATCTTTTCCCGCAAATCCCGCCTGATTGAATTGTTCATAAAGGGCTGTGGCCGCGGCGCCGAGGGGTGTCTGCGCATGGGCGCTGCTGGCTGCTTCTTGGGCCAGTTTCAAATCTTTCAACATCAGCGCTGCGGCAAAGCCGGGCTGATAATTGCGATTGGCGGGACTGGTGGGCACCGGACCGGGCACAGGGCAATAGGTGGTCAGGGACCAGCATTGGCCGGAGGAGGTGGAGGAGACATCATAAAGGGCTTGATGCGACAGACCCAGTTTCTCGGCCAAGGCAAAGCCTTCGCAGACAGCAATCATCGAGATGCCCAAGATCATATTGTTGCAGATTTTGGCGGCTTGTCCGTTGCCGGCCTCGCCACAATGAACAATTTTTTTGCCCATCGCTTCAAGCACTTTTTGTCCTGCGGCAAAGGCGTCATGGGTGCCGCCGCACATAAAGGTCAGGGTCGCCCCTTCCGCGCCACCAACGCCACCTGAGACCGGGGCATCAAGGGCCGATAATCCAGCCTGATGGGCGAGGGCATGAACAGCCCGTGCGCTGTCCACATCAATGGTTGAGCAATCGATCAATAAGGCGCCCGGACGACAATGCGGGATCAGATCGGCCCATACACTGCGCACATGCTGGCCAGCAGGCAGCATGGTGATCACCACCGCGCAGTCTTTAACGGCATCATGCGCGCGCGTTACGGCGTTGACACCGCGTGCGGAGGCGGCAGCCAGATGGTCAGGTGAGAGATCAAATCCGGTGACGTGATGTCCTGCCTTAACCAGATTGGCGGCCATCGGGCCACCCATATTTCCCAAGCCGATAAATGCGATGGATGTCATGTTCCACTTCCCTGTCCGCGCCCAACCAGATTGCGTGCGACAATCAGTCGCATGATTTCGTTGGTGCCTTCCAAAATTTGATGCACGCGCAAATCGCGCACAAGTTTTTCAATGCCATAATCGGCAAGATACCCATATCCGCCATGCAATTGCAGGGCTTGGTTGGCAATGTCAAATCCCACATCGGTCACAAAGCGCTTGGCCATGGCCGAGAGCTGAGAGGCGTCAGGGCTTTTGGCATCTAAACTTGCCGCCGCGCGCCATAAAAAGCTGCGGGCCGCCTCTAGCTCAATCGCCATATCCGCGAGGCGGAATTGCAGGGCTTGAAAATCTTGCAGCTTTTTGCCGAAAGCGGTGCGCTCATTCATATAGGCTAAAGATTTTTCAAGCGCGGCTTGCGCGCCGCCCAGCGAGCAGGCGGCAATATTCAGGCGCCCGCCATCCAAGCCCGCCATTGCAATCCGGAAGCCCATCCCTTCATCGCCAATCCGATTGGCGACCGGTACCCGGCATCCGTCCATGATGACTTGGCGGGTCGGTTGCGCATTCCAGCCCATCTTGCGCTCTTCGGCGCCAAAGGACAGGCCGGGCGTGTCTTTTTCGATCAACAGGGTCGAAATCCCGCTTGGTCCTTCACCACCCGTGCGCACCATTACGGCATAAAGGTCAGATACGCCCGCCCCGGAAATGAATTGCTTGACGCCATCGACGATGTAGACATCGCCCTCCCGCCGGGCTTTGGTTTTGAGTGCGGCCGCATCCGAGCCCGAACCGGGTTCGGTCAAACAATAGGAGCCGATGGTTTTCATACTCACAAGGTCAGGCAAAAACCGGGCATGCTGTTCGGGCGCGCCGAACCGATCAACCATCCAAGCCACCATATTGTGAATGGAGAGAAAGGCGGCAATAGTCGGGCAGCCTGTGGACAGTGCTTCAAAAATCAAGGCGGCTTCCAGCCGTCCTAGCCCCGTGCCGCCTTGCTCTTCGCGTACATAGATTGAGGCCATGCCAAGGGCGGCGGCTTGCCGCATCACATCAACAGGAAAATGCTTTTTCTCGTCCCATTCAATCGCATGTGGTGCGATCTGGGCGTCGGCAAAATCGCGGGCCATATCGCGAATGGCAATGTGGTCGTCACTCAGGGCAAAGAGCTGGCTCATGGGGGCTTAAAACCTTCCGACGTTTCGATTGCCCTCTAGTGAAAACAAAACAGGGGCGGATGACCACCCCTGTTTTCGTCTAAAGATCAAATAAAACCCCATAAAGACTCAGCGCATGGTTGGAATCACAAATTCTGCGCCGTCTTTAATGCCCGATGGCCAGCGTGATGTGACGGTTTTGGTCTTGGTGTAGAAGCGGAACGCATCCGGACCATGCTGGTTGAGATCCCCAAAGCCGGAGCGTTTCCAGCCACCAAAGGTGTAATAGGCCAGTGGAACCGGAATCGGCACGTTGATTCCGACCATGCCGACTTGCACTTTGGAGGCAAAGTCGCGCGCTGCATCGCCGTCACGGGTGAAAATCGCAACGCCATTGCCATATTCATGATCGTTGGCGAGGGCGAGGGCTTTGTCATAAGTCGGGGCACGAACCACCGACAACACAGGGCCGAAAATTTCTTCTTGATAGATGCGCATATTTTCGGTGACGTTGTCGAACAGACATCCGCCCATATAGAAGCCGTCTTCATAGCCTTGCAATTTGAAATTGCGGCCATCGACCTTCAGCGCCGCGCCTTCTTTGACGCCCAGATCCACATAGGCCTTGACCTTGTCGAGATGGGCTTGGGTGACCAGCGGGCCGAAATCGGCGGAGGGGTCGGTCGAGGGGCCGATTTTGAGCGTTTCGACGCGCGGGATCAGCTTTTCAATCAAGCGGTCGGCGGTTTCTTTGCCAACCGGCACGGCGACCGAAATCGCCATGCAGCGTTCACCAGCCGAGCCGTAGCCCGCGCCCATCAAAGCATCGACGGCCTGATCCATATCCGCATCAGGCATAATGATCATGTGGTTTTTGGCGCCGCCGAAGCATTGCACGCGTTTGCCGCTGGCGCAGCCACGGGTATAGACATATTCGGCAATCGGGGTCGAACCGACAAAGCCTACGGCTTTGATATCCGGATCGTCCAAAATAGCGTCCACGGCTTCTTTGTCGCCATTGACGACATTGAGAATACCAGCCGGAAGACCAGCCTCTAAAAACAATTCGGCAATCCGTAACGGGACACCCGCGTCACGCTCGGAGGGCTTGAGAATAAAGGCATTACCCGCTGCGATCGCAGGTGCGCATTTCCACAGCGGGATCATGGCCGGAAAATTAAATGGCGTAATCCCGGCCACAACGCCCAAAGGTTGGCGCATGGAATAGATATCGATATTGGGGCCTGCGCCATCGGTGAATTCACCTTTGAGCATTTGCGGGGCGCCGATGCAGAATTCCACCACTTCCAGACCGCGCTGGATATCGCCCTTGGCATCGGCAATCGTCTTGCCATGTTCTTTAGCGAGCAGCAAAGCGAGCTGGTCATATTCTTGATGGACGAGTTCGAGAAATTTCATCAAGACGCGGGCGCGGCGTTGCGGATTGGTGGCGGCCCAGCCGGGCTGTGCGGCTTTGGCATTCTCAACTGCGGCGCGCACTTCAGCGACATTGGCTAAAGGGACTTTGGAGGCGACTTCGCCGGTCATCGGCCAAAATGCGTCCGTAAAACGGCCCGATGTGCCTTTGACATGTTTGCCACCGATGAAATGCGTCAGTTCCGCAACCATTTAGTCCTCCATAGCCTGATCTGTGAGAAGTCTGTTCTGTAAGAAGTCTGTTCTGCGAAGGTCCGGCAGGCGCCATGTTGGTGAAGCGATCCCCGCCTTCTGCGCCTTTGTGTTAGCAGAGCCTGCGCAGCAAAGCTATGGGGTCCTTTGGAGGGGGGAAGAAAGCCAAGCCCCGCTGATTGGTCCTCTCTCTATGCGTCAATTTGGTAAAAGCGGACAGCATTGCCGCCAAAAAATTTACAACGTTCGGTCTGTGAAAAGGACTGTGTCCAGTCCATCAACAGGTCCATCCAGCGCGGATAATCGCCATTCAGGAGCAAAACGGGCCAGTCCGATCCAAAAATCAGCCGATCAGGCCCGAAGATCTGGAGCAGATGATCGAGATAAGGTCTGAGATCGTGAGGGGTCCATTCAGCGGTGGCTTCGGTGATGAGGCCAGAGACTTTACAAAAGGCCGTGCTGTCGCGCGCCACCTGTGCCAGATCGCTGGCCCAAGGTTCAAAAGCACGCGTGCGGATGCTTGGCTTGGCGGCGTGATCGATGCAGACCCGCAAAGTCGGGTGGCGCTGGAGGCGTTTGAGCAAGCGCGGCAGGTGGATCGGCAGGACCAAGGCGTCAAAGCTCAGATCAAACGCCTTGAGGGCTTCAAAAGCCCAGTCGATTTCTGGTTTGAGTAACCAATCCGGATCTTGGATATCTTGCACCATCGGACGCACGCCTTTTAAAAGCGGCTCGGTTGACCAGCGTTTGAGATGGGTGATGTGTTCGGGGTTTTCAAAGTCAATCCAGCCGACCACGCCTTTGACGCTGGGGGTTGTGCGGGCCACAGCCAGTAAATAGTCAGTTTCCTCAACCGTAGGGGCGGCTTGGACCAGCACCGTGCCTGTGATCCGTGCGGCGTGAAGACTGGGAGCAAGATCGGCGGGCTGGAAGGGTTTAAACAGGATCGGCAGATCCGCAGTGAGCCAGCCGTAATCTGCGCGGATCGGATCCCAATAATGTTGATGGGCATCGATGCGGGGATGATCGGTCATCAGGCGGTCCTTTTTAGGTCAGGGGCGGACGGATCACACCTTTTTTCAAGATCAGATTGCCGTAAAGTCGGCTTTCCCCGGTGACAATCAGGACAAAAGCGGAGCGGGCTTTTTCGTAAAAAGCGTAGCGATCCAATCCGCTCAGACGTCCGCCATTATGTTCCTGCAGCAGTTGGCGAAAATCTTTAAAAATTGGCAGATCGGCTTGCGGGTCGTCGACCACCTGCATGTGCCACGCATTATCGGCGACAAAATCATCTAAGGGCAGAACCGACAGAATGGCTTCAGCAACCCGTGTGGCGGTATGTCCATCCAAGCGGATCAAAGGGCGGCCACTGCTGCTCGCTGGATAATTGGCATCGACAATGACCAATTCATCGCCATGCCCCATAGCGCGCAACTGTGCCAGCAAGTCAGGGCCAAGCAGGGGGTCAATATTTTTTAACATGAAAGCCTCATTCGCTGGTCTGAACCTATGTTAAGGGGTTGGTGCGTCTGCGGCAATCAGTCCTGCGAGCTTGAGATCTGCCCATAAGGCCGGCGGCAGGGGGGTGGATAAATGGGCGGCATTGCGATGGACCTCTGCCGCTGTTTTGCCGCCCGGGATCACACACAGCACGGCGTCATGAAATAAAGGAAAGTTTATAGCCGCCGCACTAAGGGCGACCGAATGGGCTGTGCATATAGCTTCAATGGCGCGCACCCGTTCAAGAATGTCAGGCGGGGCGTGTTCATAATTATAATAAGCGCCTGCAATGGGGCCTGTCGCGAGAATGCCGGAATTATAGGGGCCGCCGCAGATGATACCGATCTTGCGTTTGAGGCAGAGCGGTAAAAAACTGTTGAGTGACTCTTGTTCCAGAAGCGTATAGCGGCCCGCCATCAAGAACAGATCAAAATCACCCAAATGCGCGAGTTGCTCACAGGTCTGCCAGACATTCAGCCCCGCCCCAAATGCTTTGATACTGCCTTCTGCCCGCAATTTTTCTAAGGCGCGGTAGCCGCCGTCCATAAAAACTTTGAGATGCTGCGCGCTGACCGCGCTCGAGTCATGCGTGATAGCATCAATATCATGGCATAATAAAACATCGATCTGATCCACACCGAGCCGGGCAAAACTATCCTCGACCGAGCGCATGACGCCATCATAGGAATAGTCGAACACCACGCGGCGGGCGGGTGTGTCGATGTAATGGGCTTGGGCCGAGCGCTCTGCGGGCGCACAGACTTTGAGCAGCCGCCCAACTTTGGTGGAGAGGATGAAAGGGTCCGAGCGATGAGCGCGCAAAAACGGGTTCAGACGCGTTTCTGCTAAGCCCAAGCCGTAAAAAGGCGCTGTATCAAAGACGCGGCAACCAACCTCCCATGCCGCTGTGAGGGCTGCATGGGCTGTCTCATCGCTTAAGGGGGCATAGAGATTGCCAAGCGGGGCTGTGCCGAAGCCCATGGCGGTGAAATCAAGGCGCTTGCCGGTGCGGGTGGTGAAGGGGCGCATGCGCATGGCCGTGAAACTTTCGCGCTAGGAGTTAAAAGGCGTGTCCTTTATGACAATATTTCTGCTTTTGGGGAATAGAGAGACTGGCTTTCTGTGAAAACGGGCCGTAAAAAGGTCAGATCGATAGAAAATGGGAAAAAGCAGATGCCCTCCAAACTTGATCAACTCAAATCCATGACGGTGGTGGTCGCTGATACCGGCGATATCGATTCAATCCGCTTGTTCCAGCCGACGGACTGCACGACCAATCCATCCTTGATTTTGAAAGCGGCGCAAATGCCCAGCTATGATCATCTGGTTGGCGAGGCGGTGGCGTGGGGCAAGCAGCAGTCAGGGCACAGCGAAGCGGTTGTTGCAGCCATTTGTGATCGGTTGGCGGTGAATTTTGGTACGGAATTATCCAAAATCGTGCCGGGACGCGTTTCAACGGAAGTGGATGCTGACTTGTCCTTTGATACCGCAGCAAGCCTTGCCAAAGCGCAAGCCATCATTGCTGATTATGAGGCCCGCGGGGTTGGGCGCGAGCGGATCTTGATCAAGCTGGCCTCGACCTGGGAGGGTATCCGGGCGGCTGAGATTTTAGAAAAGCAGGGGATCCAATGTAATTTGACCTTGCTGTTTTCTCTTGTGCAAGCGGCCGCTGCTGCGCAAGCCGGCGCGTTTTTGATTTCACCCTTTGTGGGCCGTATTTTGGATTGGCACATGAAGGCCGAGGGCAAGACCTATACGGCGTCAGATGATCCGGGTGTGCTGTCGGTGCGCCGCATTTATTCTTATTATAAGCGGCATGGCCATAAGACCGTGGTGATGGGCGCGAGCTTCCGCAATCAAGGTGAAATCGAGGCTTTGGCAGGCTGTGATCGTCTGACCATTGCGCCGGCTCTGCTCGAATCCTTGTCGAAAGATCAAGGATCATTGACCCGTCAATTGAGCGCAACCGCTGCGGCGCAATCGGGCGAGGATGCGGTGGCGGTGGATGAACCAGCCTTCCGTTTTGCGCTGAATGAGGATGCAATGGCGACCGAAAAACTCGCCGAAGGAATCAGGCTCTTCGCCAAAGATCTGCGTGCATTGCGGCAGATGGTGGCTCAACGGCTGGCGCAGTGAGGCTTGTCTTGCTGAACGGTTTAAATATTTAAAGAGACTGCTCTGAACTGCCCCCTGAAAGTTGGACATTCAATTTTATACACGGGCTTTAGGCTTTTGTGGTACCCCCTTATCGTAAAGCCTCAAGCCCGTTGGATTTGACGACATTCAACAGTTTCAGGGCGGCGCCGGTTGGTTGCCGCTCGCCTCGTTCCCATTGGCTGACCGTGTTGACCGCCACATTGAGATAGCCGGCAAACACCGCTTGGCTGATGCCGGTTTGAACCCGGATTGCGGCTATTTCATCCGGTGTTAAGGGTTTGACTTTCGGTAAGGCATCCCTGCCGAGCATACGCAGGGTGGTCTTGGCAAGTTGGGCGTCTGTCGCAGCCCCAACTTTATGCAGGGCTTGCATGGTTTCAACAATTTCCACCCGCAATCGCGTTTTGCCTTTTGATCCTTTTTTTAGTGCAATTTTGTTTGACACGAGACCAACTCCACCAGTTCTTTAATTTCGACGAGTTCTAATCAAAGACGTGTCGGTCATCCGCTCTTTTCGTTGGAACCGCATAAATCCTTTGGTTTTAAAAATTCGGATCAAACTGAACGTCCCCGCATATCCAAACTATAACTCATTGAGTGATAAAATGCAAGACGGTTTTGATGACGTGTCCCCGCCTAAGAGATTGGAACACAGTGTTATCA
>CAWUMW010000010.1:0-24183 GCA_963923415.1 uncultured Hyphomicrobiales bacterium
CGGTCATGGTGATTGTGTTTGCCGAAGTGCTGCCAAAAACAATCGCCATTAATGCTCCTGACCGCTCGGCCCTCCTGCTCTCACGCCCTGTCTCATGGGCCGTGGCCTTATTTGGCCCCCTCACCATGGCCATTGAATGGTTGGTGCGGATCTTACTGCGTCCCTTCGGCATTCGGATTGGCGAAGACCAACCGATTTTATCAGCGCAAGACGAATTGCGCGGTGCCGTGGCCTTGCTTCATCACGAAGGCAGCGTTGAGCGGGAAGCCCGCAATATGATTGGCGGATTGATTGATCTAGGCGATCTCGAAGTCAAAGACGTGATGATCCATCGGACAAAAATGCGAACCATTTCGACCAATCAACCCATCGCCGATGTGGTGCGCGAAGTGCTCGCCTCCCCCTATACGCGGTTACCCTTGTGGTCTGACGAGCCGGACAATATTGTCGGCGTCTTACATGCAAAAGACCTATTGCGTGCCCTTGATGCCGCAGGCGGCGATGCGACAAAAATTGATCTTGATGCCATTGCTCTGGATCCTTGGTTTGTGCCCTTAACCACATCACTGACCGAGCAGCTAAAATCCTTTCTCAACCGCAAAACACATTTCGCCTTGGTTGTTGATGAATATGGCGAAGTGATGGGCCTCGTTACCCTTGAAGATATTCTTGAAGAAATCGTTGGCGACATCAAGGACGAGCATGATCTCGCTGTTCAAGGCGTCCGCATGCAAGCAGACGGATCGATGATTGTTGATGGCTCTGTGCCGATCCGTGATCTCAATCGGGCAACGGACTGGAACCTGCCCGATGAGGAGGCCACCACCATTGCGGGTCTGGTAATCCATGAAGCGCAAACCATCCCTGATACCGGACAGGTTTTCACTTTTCATGGCCATCGGTTTGAAGTGCGCCGCAAATCACGCAATCGCATCACGCAGCTGCGTATCACCCCACTGCAACTGACCCGCAAAAGCCGCACGGATAAACCAACTCCGCGCTAAGCGCTGATGCGGAGTGCATCACCTAAAGCCAGACAGCGCGGAAAGTCAGGCATCGCTTGAACGATCGCGCCCATATTGCGTTTCAACAAGCGCTGCAAATGCTCCTTTGCGCGCCAACAGCTCTTCAAAATTGCCGGTCTCGATAATTCGCCCTTGTTCAAAAACAAAAATCCGATCTGCCTGACGGATCGTTGAAAGACGATGGGCAATAATAAAGGTGGTGCGACCGCGCATGACATCTTCAAGTGCTTTTTGCAACCGCGCTTCGGTCATCGCATCAAGGGCCGCGGTCGCTTCGTCCAAAATCAACAAAGGCGGATTTTTTAAAAGCGCGCGCGCAATTGCAATGCGTTGACGCTCTCCTCCCGATAGTGAGCGTCCCCGCTCCCCGATCAAGGTTTCTAATCCCTCAGGCGAGCGACTGATAAAATCATCAGCCTGCGCGCGCTTGATGGCCTGCCAGATCTCCTCATCATTGGCATCTGGGCGACCAATTAAAATATTCTCACGGATCGTGCGCGCAAAAAGCATTGGCTCTTGAAAGACAACGCCTACATTGCGCCGCAAGCCATCCAAGGTGAGATCGCGCAAATCCTGCCCATCAATCAAAATCCGCCCCTGATCAGGATCAAACGCCCGATATAACAGCGACAGCGTGGTTGATTTACCTGAGCCGGTTGCTCCGACCAATGCCACCCGCTCACCTTGGCGCACATCAAATGATAAATCTGTCACGGCTGGACGTTTGCCATCGTAAGAAAAATTCACATGCTCAAACCGCACATCGCCGTTTAAACGCTGCGGATCAAGCGCATCGACTTTTTCAGCAACCTGCGAACGCAAATCCAAAACTTGAAAAAACTCCGTCAGCTTGGGAACTTGCAAAAACAAATGGTTGAAAAAATACACCACCTGCTCCATGCGCCCGACCAGCAAGCCCGCCAAACTCATAAAGGCCACCACATCACCAAGTGTGGCCAAGCCTTGTCTTTTTAACGTGATGCCGACCACAAAAATCATCAGCAGTGACAAACTCGTTGCTGCGCGCGTAATAATGGACGCCATCGCCCACCATGTCAGCACCGGCACCTGTGCAGACAAGACATCATGAATCAAATGCCGCAACGCGGCGGTCTCTGCCCCGATGCGGGTAAAACTTTGCACCACCGGCACATTGCCAATGGCATCGGCGGCATGTTCGGCCATCGAGGATTGATAAGTCTCAACCGCATTTTGCAAATGATGCGTTTTTTGAGCAACAACGCTGGTGAGCACCGCAAAAATCACCAAGAGCACCACCAAAATAAGCGCCAACCGCCAATTGCTTAAAAGCGTTAAGGGCAATAAAACGCCCAGCATCATCATGCCCGCGCAATGATCGCGAAAGAACGAGAGCCAAATCCAAGCCATGCTGCCCGCACCATCAAACTGGATTTTGAGCAAACGTCCAGAATGGTGGCGGTTATGAAAAGCCTGCGGCAAAGACAAAACATGCGAGAAGAAATGCGCCATGATTGCAAGGCGTGAGCGATGCGACAATCGATCCGCATGTAAAGACACCAGCACCCCGCCCAAGATCGCAACCAAAGCGGCCCCCAACCAATACAGCATCGGCTGCGCCGAAGTCAGGCTAAACGTGTCGGCCTCGCCCTCGGCATGGGTGAGCAGGTCAATCATGCGCCCAAATAATAAAGGCTCTGCGAATTGCGCCACGGCAACAAAAATATTGGCAAAAACCAGCAAAGCCGCCAATCCAGCTTCCGCGCGCAACATCAACAGCACGCGCCCATAAAGCGCAATCATGCGTGCCCCTTCCTGTTATCCGTCAATCGCCAAAGCCCAATAGACACGATATTTGCCTTGAGGGGCCCGCACAGCCGCAATGCCTGCATGGCGCGCCTCACGCGACAACAACATGCGATTATAAAGCGGCACATCACGCCAGCCGGAAAAGGCTTCGGCCATCGTCAAATAGCCCGCTGATAATTTGACCTGTGCCGGTCGACCCGCTGAAAGGGGTAAATGCGGCATTTCGCCAAAGGTTGAACGATCTTCGCGCGCTGCTTTATCAGCCGATTGTTCGGCAAGCCGCATCAACTCCCCATCCAAATTGAGCATCGGTAATCCATTGGCCCGACGATAGGCATTGATTAAAGACAATGCGGCCACAGGATCAAGCTGCGCGCCTGCGTGTTCCAGCCGGACATACAGACTGTCTTGCACGGGTTGGGGCGCAGGGCTCGAACACGCAACCAAGCCCGCACATAAAAAACCAATCCAGAGCGATGAACGCACAGCCTATTCCTTTCCCGGCAGATTTGCAGCCAATGTGTGCAACACAGCTTGCGCACCCGGCGTCCCTTCAATCATCACATGCGTGCGCGCAGCGGGAAGCAAATTCAACCGCCGGACATCGCGCCATATCGCAAAAGATAAATCGCTCGAAACCCGTCCGACACTATCAACATCGGCAACAAACCCGATCAATTCAAAGACCAATGTTGTCTCGGTAATTTGTTTTAAAAACACATTAGGCGGCGGATCTTCAAGCACATCGGTATGGGAGAGCGCATGGTCTTTAATCATGGCGGCAAATTGATCAACATCAATATCACGCGGCATCGGCAGGCTGATCAACACGCGGCCCAGCCGACCACTGTGAACCTTATTTTTCACAACGCCGGAAATGAGATTTGAATTGGGGACAATCACCACAGAGCGATCAAAAGTCTGGATTTCAGTGGCCCGGACACTGATGCGTTTGACATGGCCCTGATCGTCGCCAACCACAACCAAATCTCCCACCCGCACACTCCGCTCCCAAAGCAAAATCAGTCCGGAAACAAAATTATTGACAATCGATTGCAAGCCAAAGCCGATCCCCACCGACAAGGCCCCGGCAACCAATGCCAGCTTGTCCAAACTCAAGCCCAAGGTTGATAAAGCAATCGCGCATGCGCCGACAAAGCCGATATAGCCAATCCCGGTGGTGAGTGAATTTTTAATGCCGGAATCAAGCTGAGTGAGAGGTAAATAACGTTGCCGCAAAAACCGCTGTACCGATTGCGTAAAGACAACCACCACAACAAACAGCGCGACAGCCGTCATCACCGTTGCCAGCGATAAAGTCATATCGCCAATGGTCAGACCAAACAGCACAGCCTTAAGCGATGACACCACATCATCAGACTGCACACCCCATGGCACAATCACCAGCAACATTGCAAAGCCCATCAGAAAAATCTGAACAAGGCCGGAGACCAAAATCCCCATCTGCATGATGGAGCGTGCAGGAACGCCGATTGTCACCTCAAGCCAATGCAAGCGTGGCGACTGCGGCGCCAGCAAGACCGCCAACCCCTCTTCAGCAAGACGCATCACCAATAACAGGCTAGCAAAAATCTGTAGGCCGTGAATGAGTTGTTCGATCAAAAAAGCGGCAAAAGAAATATAGCCAAACAATATCGCCAGAATGACCGCAATCAAAGCAATCCACATCACAAGCCGCACAAGACCGAGTGCATTGCTTGAGACCAGCTCATCCCCACATTCATCGACAACCGCTTGCTCGCGCTCCATAGCGAGATTTTGCAATCCATGCGCAAGGATCAAAGCCGTCAGCAAAGCAATGACACCGCGCACCGCTGCAATCAAAGGCCAGCCTGCGGCAATTGTTTGCATCACCGCATCCGCGATCTGTCCAGCAACCGCCAAAGCTAAAATCGTGATAATCAATTGCCGCAAATGACGCGCCAAAGAAGGCGGCATGGCAATCCATTGCCAATGTGGTTGAAGCGGCGACGTTAACCCCGTTACCAACCCCCATGTAAAACCAATGGCCACCAATCCGCGCGCATAGGCCGTTACCAAAGTTTCAAGCCGGATCGGCAACAGGCTCAGACTTTGCAAAATTTCAATCACCAACAAGGCCGACAGACCAGGCAAGACCAATCCACCCAATGGAAAGATGATGGCGCGGAGCGCCTTGCGGAAAGCCGTCGGTTGCGCTTCAGGAAAACGCGCCTGCACAAAAGTTTGGATAAAATTGGGGGCTAAGACCAAGACGCCAAACAAGCCAAACATGGCGGCCGCCATCAATCCCAGCGCAATCATCCCGCGCTGTTCGATGATCAAAGCCATTGTATCGGTCGTCAAAATGACAAAAGCCATCATGTCCTTGGGCAGGCCCAGCACAACATCCATCCACAGGCCGGGCGCCAAAATGCTGGACGAGCGTTCAAACAAATGACGTTGAAACGCTTCGCGCCGCTTCTCGATGATCGTGTCGATCAGCTGCGATGTTTGCAGCGAGGCAGCGCGCGTTAATTTCAACAACTCATCGACATCTTTGAGCGCTTTGTCGCGCTCTGCGCGCTCCTTGGCAATTTCCGTACTTTCAGGTGTTGATTTGGAATCAGGCTCTGGCCCCAACTCTTTCAGGCGCGAGCGCAAGGCCTCAGAGCGCGGCGATAATTCATCGGAGAATTTACGCAGACTGGCGCTCACATCTTCTAGCCGTTGACGGGCTGTGGCGAGACTTGATTCGGTCAGTTGCCGCCGCTCAAGTCCAGCTTCAATCTGGTTGAGTTCAAGCTTGATCGCATCCACTTGCTGACGGGTCGCCGACAGCACTTCACCCGCCGATCCATTGGTCCCTGTCTGCGCCTGCGCCACCGCAAAAGACAGGCAAAGTGCACACCAAACCAGCAGAGCGAGGCGTAAGCCCTGCAGCAATTTTATGGGCTGAAACCAACCGACCCTCACGGCCAACCTCCTCACAGTCTGCGAATCAAACACAAGCTTTCTTACCTTTGCCCGCGCCGCCCGTCAGACGCCATCAAAAAAGGATGCCTCTTGATAAAAGAGACATCCTTTTTAAGTTTCTCACGGTTAAGCCAGCCTGCGCGAAGCAAATAACCAGCCCCACCTTCTTTGAATAAGCGGCGCGGTTTGCGCTTATTTTTTAGCTTTTGCGCGCTCGATCCCTTCCAAAATCAACTGTTGGGCCTCTTTCGCATTGCCCCAACGCACGATCTTGACCCATTTGCCGGGCTCAAGATCTTTGTAGCGCTCAAAGAAATGTTGGATCTGGTCCAAAGTGATCTGCGGCAAATCGGTGTAATTATGCACATTCTCATAGCGGCGCGTCAGCTTAGCGGCTGGAACGGCAAGGATCTTTTCATCCCCCCCGGCCTCATCCTCCATGAACAACACACCGACAGGACGGATGCTCATGATCGCTCCGGGAATAATCGCCCGTGTATTGGCCACAATCACGTCGCACGGATCCCCATCATCCGACAATGTGTGGGGAATAAAGCCATAATTTCCCGGATAGCGCATGGACGTATATAAAAACCGATCCACCACCAACGCGCCAGACTCTTTGTCCATTTCATATTTGATCGGTTCGCCGCCAATCGGGACCTCGATAATGCAGTTGACCTCTTCAGGAGGATTTTTCCCGATGGAAACATTATGGATGAGCATGGCAAAACCCTCTCTTCTGGTGAAACGACCAAGGAACACGCACTCTGGGCAGAGTGCTTTGCATGGGAGGCGCTGTGGGTGCGACACCCGAGCGCTTGTCATTTTTTGCAAAGCAATCAGCTTCTTCTCTGTGTTTAGGCGGCTCTTGGGATGCAGGCAAGCCTACTTTGGTGCGGCCCTACCGCGCAGACAGGGGGCCCGCATTGCACTCCTCGTGCAGGCCTGCTAGACCCCTGTCCAGAGAGTGTTGGATTATTTCAAATTAACCGCCGAGCCCCCTCGTAAACCATGCGATTTTTGCCCTTTTTGCCCGACCGCCGCGAAGAAAGACGTCTGGCGCGTATCGCCTATTGGGATCGCCCGATTGCCTCGCCATGGCATCGGTTTATTGCATGGACCAATATGATCTTTGTCGATCATGGTATTTTCAGAATGATTTATCTGAATTTTCACAAGGTCACCCCAGATTTTTGGCGCTCTGCGCAACCTGCCCCTTATGATATCCACCGACTGGCCGATCAGGGCTTAAAAACCATCATCAATCTGCGCGGCGGCCGCGAATATGGCTCATGGCCACTCGAAGCAGAAGCTGCACAGGCCCGCGGCATTGCCATTGTTGATTTCATTTTACGCTCACGCGATCTGCCAGACCGCGACACTTTGTTAAAAGCGACACAGTTATTCCAATCTCTGCCGGGTCCGGTTCTGGTCCATTGCAAATCGGGCGCTGATCGGGCGGGCTTTATGGCCGCACTTTATATGCTGGTGCATCATCGCCGTCCGGCGGCTGAAGCCATGCAGCAACTCTCAGCCCGCTATGGACATTTTCGGTGGGCAAAAACCGGGATTTTAGATTATTTCTTTGCAATCTATGCCCAAGATGGCGAGGCACAAGGCCTCGATTTCAATCAATGGGTGCAAGAACGCTATGATCCCGATCAGATGCGTGCATCCTTTAAATCCGGGTTCTGGTCGACGCTGGTGGTTGACCGTATTTTACACCGGGAATAAAGCGCAGGCCCCTATTTGCTGACCGGCTGCACAAATATATGCACTTCGATGGCCATATCCGATGAGTCCGTGCCAAGATCGATATATTCTTCGATCAACGTGTCTTTAACTTCGAAACCTTTGACATCCACATAAGCGGAAATCGCCTCATAGGTGCTGTCGATTTCGTCATAGGCACCCCGATGAACAAAGCGGATGGCTTTCCCTTCCGGCGTCGCACCAAACCGGATCTCGGCTGGCAGATCGGCAGGACGTTGCGAGGGCAAGGACAAAACCGGCCATTCGGCCTCAAATTTGAAGCCTTGATCATCCGTTTCCACAAAAACTGTCACGGGATAGCCGGTTTCGGTCAAGCCAAGCTGTTGGGCGGATTGGCGCAATTGGGTGAAATGTCGGGCCAAGACGCTATAGCCGTCATCCCAGCGCGCTTGTCCGCGCATGACCAAGGCCGGATGCGAGGCCATCATCACCTCATCGGGCGTTGACGGATCAACCGGCGGCGGCGCTAGTCCCGACTTGACTGACTTGACTGACTTGTCGGGCTCGGCAACCGACCCTGCGACGGGAGGAGCCACGGCCGAAGGAATACTTTCCGCCGTCGGGGGAGAGGCCGGTGAGACGGGCACCAAACCGGGGGCCGGTTGCGACAGGGGCGATTGATCCTGTGTTTTTCCTTGCGTTTCCTCTTGCTTTTTGGGCGCTTGATGTGTGTCCAACATCAAAAAGGCCGCCAAACCTGCAAAAAGGGCCACAAAAAGAGAAATGATCGCAACGCGCATTGTCAGCATCCAAAAAATCGTGGTCAAAAAACCGAGATCAAAAAATCTTGATCTGAACCATGCCCCAAGAAGTCTTAATTTTACGTGAGCGAAAAAAGCCTATGCGCCCTGACTCGCGCTTTTCGTGGATCTCCCCTATATCAAGGCTCTCACGCTCTAACAGGTTTTCGGCGATGCATCCTTTGACACATCATCCGTTTTTGAAAATGAACGGAATCGGCAATGCGATTGTGGTTGTGGATCTGCGATCTACGGACTACACGCTGACGCCTGAGGATGCACGGGCCATTGCGCAAGCGCCTGACAGTCATTTTGACCAATTGATGGTCTTATACCCGCCCCATACACCACAGGCTGTTGCCGCAATGAAAATTTTCAATTGCGATGGCAGCCTCTCCTCAGCCTGCGGCAACGGAACACGCTGTGTTGCCTGGGCTTTAACAGAGCGGTCGGATCACCACACAGTGACGGTTGAAAGTGACGCAGGACTGCTTCACTGCACCAAAAATGATGCTTGGAATTTTAGCGTCGATATGGGCACCCCGAAATTGGGCTGGGCCGAAATTCCACTCAACACCCCTGTTGCGGATACAACCTTTGTCCCGTTACCCGCGCTACCCGATTTAACAACGCCTTTACCCGTTCCCGCAGCGGTCAATATGGGAAACCCCCATATCATTTTTTTCGTTGAAGATGTGGCGCGTATAGACGTCAAAACAATCGGCCCCTTGCTCGAGCACCATCCTGAATTTCCAGAAAAAGCCAATATTTCTTTTGCGCAAATCATCACGCGGGATGCCATGATTTTGCGGGTTTGGGAGCGCGGCGCTGGATACACTTTGGCCTGCGGATCAGGGGCCTGTGCGGCCGCGGTTGCGGCCATCCGCCGCGGCTTAACCGATCGTCAGGTTGCCGTCGCGCTGCCGGGCGGATCTTTAACCATTGCATGGCGCGACCATGACAATCATGTGATCATGACTGGCGCGGTTGAGTTGGAAGCCCGCCTGACATTTTCTGCTGCTCATTTGAAGGCCTAAAACATGAGCGTGGATGTCATCACATTTGGGTGTCGCCTCAACAGCGTTGAGTCTGAAACCATGAAGCAACAGGCGCAAGCTGCAGGCCATGATCATGTGGTGATTATCAATACCTGCGCGGTCACGGCCGAAGCGACACGGCAAGCCCGTCAGACCATCCGCCGCTTGAAACGTGAACGCCCTGACACCAACATCATTGTCACTGGATGTGCGGCGCAAATCGATCCACAGATGTTTGCCTCTATGACAGAGGTGAGCCATGTGATCGGCAATCATGAAAAAAACAAAGCCCAGACATGGATTGATCTCACGGATCCTATCCATCAGGCCACCCGCATTCATGTCACCGACATTATGGAGATTCGGGAAACCGCCGCCCATTTGCTTGAAGGATTTGAAGGACGCACCCGCGCCTTTGTGCAAATCCAAAATGGATGTGACCACCGCTGCACCTTTTGCATCATTCCTTATGGACGCGGTCCATCGCGCTCTGTTGCCATGGGGGCTGTAGTCGAGCAAATCAAAAAGCTGGTCGCGAGCGGATATCGGGAAGTTGTGTTAACTGGTGTTGATATGACCTCTTGGGGCAGTGATCTGCCGGGCCACCCTAAACTCGGACATCTCGTTCAATCGATCCTCAAACATAATCCCGACCTGCCGCGCTTGCGGCTATCCTCCATCGATTCGATTGAAGCCGATCCAGACTTGATTGATGCGATTGCGAGCGAACATCGCTTGATGCCGCATCTGCATTTGTCGTTGCAATCAGGCGATAATATGATTCTCAAACGCATGAAGCGCCGCCATCTGCGTGAACATTCCATCGATTTTTGTGCGCAGCTTCGTCGCATTCGCCCTGATATTGTATTTGGTGCCGATTTGATCGCTGGTTTTCCGACCGAGACGGATGCCATGTTTGAAAATTCGCAAGACTTGATCGACGCCTGTCAGCTGACCTTTCTGCATGTCTTTCCCTTCTCTCCCCGTGAAGGAACGCCCGCAGCAAAAATGCCGCAACTGCCTAAACATGTCATTCGTGACCGCGCCAAACAGCTCCGGCTCAAAGGAGACGCGCGCCTGCATGATTTTCTCACCAGCCAAATCGGCAAGACCCATGCGGTTCTGATCGAAAAAAGCCAACTCGGCCATGCAGAAAATTTTGCGCCGATCCGCTTTTCACAGCCCCAACAGCCCGGCACTATTGTCCAAGCAACCATTAGCGGCATGACGGACCAAGAATTGATCGTCAATCATTAGGATGATCAAGAACTAATGATCCAGAACGAGCAGCCTCATCCCGCTGCTGCAGTGGTGATCGTCTCCGCTGCATCAAGCAATCCCAAACCGTGAAGCGTCTGACGAAAGGGCTCAGGGAGCGGCGCATGCACCGTAATCGCTGGCTTGTTCTTGTAAAGCGGCACGGTAATTGCGGCCGCATGCAAGTGCAAAGCAGGCCCCTGATCGCGTGGCGCCTGACCATAAACCGCATCGCCCATCATGGGCCATCCCATAGCAGCCATATGCACCCGCAACTGATGGGTTCGACCTGTTAAAGGATGCAGGGCCATCAGACTGCGCCCCTCAAACGTTCCCAAGCATCGATACTGCGTTTGCGCCGGTTGCCCATCGGGTGCAACCTTCATCCACCACCCGCGCTGGGCATCCCGCTTTTTCAAGGCCAGATCAATCAAGCCGTCCTTGGCATCGGGTTGCCCCTCAACCACCGCCAGATAGGTTTTTTGAACGGCCCCCGTCCGAAACAAATGAAACAAATCTTCCAACGCCTTGCGATGCCGCCCCAAGACAAGACATCCAGACGTGTCACGATCCAACCGATGCGCCAAAGCTGGAGCACGCGGCAATCCAAACTTCAAACCATCAAAATAAGGCTCCAAAGCTTCATGCCGCCCAAATGCGGCTTTGGGACCACGATGCACAGCAAGGCCCGCTGGCTTATTCAACACCAGCATCATCGCATCACGATATAAAATCAGGGAAATAATCTCTTCTTCGGTCATCCAATTCACTTTAAACAAGGCAAGCGGATTATGCGCCCCTGAGAGGGCCTGTGAGGTGTTTGCCGCAAAGTCTTTAAGTCTTTCCTAAAATCCTGTAACTGTGCATCATGACACATTCATCCTCTTCCGAGAACAAGCCCGGCTTTTTTGAAAGACTGCTTGGCAAATCCGGCCCGCAAAGCGAAGCCAAGCCTGCGCCCGAGCCTGCGACTGAGCCTGCGCCTGAGGCGCCCAAGTCATGGTGGCAAAAGCTTAAAGGCGGGTTGCAGCGCTCCTCTGCCGCCCTTGGACAAGGGATCAGCGATCTGCTGACCAAAAAACGGCTGGATGCTGAAACCTTACAAGATTTTGAAGATGTGTTGATCCGCGCCGATTTGGGCATGCCCGTTACCCAACGCATCATCACGGCCCTGCAACGAGAAAAATTTGATAAGGATGTCGACACCCGCGATATCGAAGCGGTTTTACACCGGGAAATCACCCAGAGCCTTGAGCCGGTGGCCCAACCCTTACAGATCGACCGTAGCAAAAAACCCTTTGTGATTTTGATGGCGGGCGTCAATGGCGCTGGCAAAACCACAACCATTGGCAAGCTGACCGCCAAGTTCAAACAGGCCGGTCTCAAAATTCTATTGGTGGCGGGCGATACCTTTCGGGCCGCCGCTATTGAACAATTACAAGCTTGGGGGCAGCGCACAGGCGCAGAGGTCATGGCACGTCCCCAAGGGGCGGATGCCGCGGGCTTGGCGTATGATGCACTTGAACATGCGCGGCGCGAAAATTTTGATCTTGTCTTGATTGATACAGCTGGTCGCTTGCAAAACCGCACTGAATTGATGCAAGAGCTTGAAAAAATAGTTCGGGTCATCAAAAAATTTGATGATCAGGCGCCCCATGCTTCTTTGCTGGTTTTGGATGCCACCGTCGGCCAGAATGCTTTATCGCAGGTGGAACTGTTCCGCAAAAGCGCAGGGGTGAGCGGTCTGATCATGACCAAGCTAGATGGTACAGCCCGCGGCGGCATTTTGGTAGCTCTTGCCCAAGCCTATCCAATTCCGGTGCATTATATTGGCGTCGGCGAGGGGATTGATGATCTTGAACCCTTCACCGCCGATGACTTTGCGCGGGCGCTGATCGCCCGCACTGAAGACGCTTGATGATAAAAGCACGCGTGATCACACCACTTTCAAGTGGATCGCGCCGAGACCCTCAATCTCGCCCAACATGGTTTGGCCCCGCTGAACAGGGCCGACCCCATCCGGTGTTCCGGAAAAAATCACGTCCCCGGCTTCCAAACGGTAGGCTTGCGAGAGAATAGAAATTTGCTCCGCAACCGACCAAATCATATCGGACAGATCGCCCGATTGCTTGACCACGCCATCAACGGACACCCGGATCGACCCCTTCGACAAATGCCCGACTTGCGCAACCGGATAAAGCGGGCCGCAAGGTCCAGACAGATCCGAGCTTTTGCCGGCATCCCAAGGGCGGCGCAATTGCTTCGCCTCGTCTTGCAAATCGCGCCGGGTCATGTCCAAGCCCACACCATAGCCAAAGACATGAGAGAGAGCTTGATCAACCGGAATATCAACACCGCCAGAGTGCAAGGCCACAACCATTTCAATTTCATGATGATAATTCTGCGTGAGGGTTGGATAGGGATGATCCGTAACCCCGTCTTGGGCGATAGGCTGCAAGCAATCCGCAGATTTTTGAAAAAAGAAGGGGGGCTCGCGTGTTGGATCTCCACCCATTTCACGCGCATGGGCGGCATAATTGCGGCCGATACAATAGACGCGACGCACTGGAAAGCGTGCTGATGTGCCCACAACCGGTAAGCTTGCCCGCTGCGGGGGCGCAATAACAAATTCACTCTTCATGGAGCACTCCTGACGATATCCTCACCCTTACACCGCGCCTTGCGCGATTGCCCTTGTTCCATAAGACGGAAACAAACGCACGGCAAGCAGCACGATCCCACCATCTTGCCCTACAAAACAGAAATCATTCCGCCATCAACATAGAGAACCTGACCATTGACATAGTTTGACGCATCAGAGGCCAAGAAAATCGCAGCCCCGACCAGCTCCTCCGGCTTGCCCCACCGCTTGGCCGGTGTGCGGGATTTCACCCAAGCATCAAAATCTGGATTATCGATCAAGGCCTGATTCATATCCGTGATCATATAGCCCGGACCAATCGCATTGGCTTGCAACCCATGCACCGCCCATTCGGCTGCCATCGCCTTGGTCAGCATTTTGACCCCGCCCTTGGCAACCGTATAGGGAGCCACCGTGGCCCGCGCCAATTCACTGGTCAACGACGCAATATTGATCACCTTGCCCTGTCCGCGCGGGATCATCCGCTTGGCGGCCTCGCGCCCAATCACAAAACAACTGGTCAAATTGGTTTCAATCACTTTGTTCCATTCAAGCGTCGATAATTCAACCATCGGCTTGCGTAATTGAATCCCAGCATTATTGACCAAAATATCAATCGCAATCTTGCGCTGATCCAGCTCTTCAAAAGCTTTGACCACCGACGCCTCGGTGGTGACGTCGAAGGGTAAGATCTCGACGGAAAAACCCGCCGCGCGCAATTCTTGCTGCGCGTGCTGAAGCCGCTCGACCTGCGTGCCATTCAGCACGATGCGCGCACCAGCCTGCGCCAGCCCTTCCGCAATGGCTCGACCTAAGCCGCGCGATGACCCTGTCACCAAAGCTGTTTTTCCATGCAAATCAAATAAAGGGTGACCCATTGCTTTCTCCCACACGCTTTCAAATGAACGGCTTAAACCAATCTGACTTGAATCTGACTTGGATCAGTCTAACCAGACTTATGCTTTGTTTACGAGCCCCTGCGGAGGGTTAAGAACCACAAAAGCAGCAATCCTGCCCTGCATCCTGCTCGCTTGCCGGTCCTAATAGCGCAGGAAATCAAGTCTTAAACAGGAAAAACAACGGCCATGAAGCGCTTGCTGATTGACGATTGTCCAAATCCGATCCAAATCTTATCGCTCAACCACTTGATCCTTTATCCCGTGTTTGGTCATAACGCTCTGGTCACAAAGATCTCATCACATGTCACGCGCTTTAAACGGCAAAGCGCCCTGTGGTGGTCATGAACAAATAAGGCGTTGTCTGTTTGAGGTTTTGATGTCGCTTTCCATTGTCTTTCACGGCAGTAATGCTGCTGTTTTCTCAGAGGGATTTTCCGAGCGCCTAACCCATCCCCATCGCCTGCATCGCTTGCCGGATCAATTGGACAATCCGTCTGATCAAAAAACCTATGCCGAAGCGGATATCATCATTGGTATTTCTTATAATGAAACCTATCCTGTCCCATCACAGCTCAAACTCTACCATGTTCCCGGTGCAGGCTATGATGGCATTAAAACAACCGCTTTGCCGCAAGGGGCAAAATTGTGCAATTGTTTCGGGCATGAACAACCCATCGCCGAATATGTGTTGCATGCCATTTTAAATCGCGTGCTTCCCATCCAAACAGCGGATGCTGATTTAAGGCAAGGCCGCTGGACCTATTGGGCGGGCGGCTCTGGAACGATGCATGAGGAAATTGCCGGAACAACCATAGGACTGCTTGGCTTTGGTCATATTGGCAAAGCCATCGCGCGACGCGCCAAAGCCTTCGAGATGCAGGTTCTTGCCGCCAATCGTTCGCCCATCCATGCGCCGGATCTGGTGGATCAGGCCTTTTTATTAAAAGATATGGACGCCTTTTGGCGTCAGGCGGATTATGTGATCTGCTCTTTGCCCTTGAATGGGGAAACACAAAGCTTTGTAAATCAGCACTCTCTTAGCCTGATGAAAAAATCAGCGGTGATCATCAATGTCGGACGCGGTCCAGTGATTGATGAGGGGGCTCTTTATGATGCTTTAGCGGGTCACCACATTGCTGGCGCGATCATCGATACGTGGTATCAGTATCCCAACGCGCAAAATCCCCATCCCTTGCCCGCGCACAAGCCATTCCATACGCTCCCCAATCTTATCATGACACCGCATATGTCGGGCTGGACACACGGAACCATTCATCGTCGGCAACACACAATTCTTGACAATATCGAGCGCTTAACGCGCGGCGAGCCCCTACAAAACCAAATTCTTTAAAGCGGCATGCGCGTGCAGCACACAACCCACTTAATGAGAGGAGGCGCCACCCAAATAGGCGTCACGCACAGCCTTATCGGTTTTTAACATCGCAGCTTCACCCGATACGGACATGCGGCCATTTTCCAAAACATATCCATAATCGGCAACATCCAGAGCTGCGGCGGCAAATTGTTCCACCAACAACATGGTGATGTTCTCAGCCTTCAATCGCGCAATGATTGAAAACACCTCCTGCACCAAACGAGGGGCCAAGCCCATCGATGGTTCATCAAGCAAGAGCACTCTGGGCTTGAGCATGAGCGCACGACCCATGGCCAGCATTTGCTGCTCCCCGCCTGACAATGTGCCCGCCAATTGGTCTTTGCGTTCCCGCAAGCGCGGAAACAAATCATACATATGCTCGATATCGGCTTCGACATCCCCTTGTTCGCGCATGCCAGTCAGCCGCGGATAAGCACCTAATAACAGATTATCGCGCACGGATTGGGTTGGAAACACCCGCCGTCCTTCCGGTGAATGCGCCAATCCATGACGCGTGATTTCATAAGACGGCAATCCAGCAATCGATTGCCCATCAAGCGTAATGGAACCGCTTTCAGGGGTGATCATACCGGAAATTGCCCGCAGAGTTGTGGTCTTGCCCGCGCCATTCGAGCCAATCAACGCAACAACTTTTCCCTCTGGCACAGTAAGGCTGATATCATGCAAGACCTGAACTTTTCCATAGCTTGCGATCAGATTCTTAATCTCTAACATCCTGCGTTCCTCAATGGGCTGTAACGGCCGTGCCGCCCAGATAGGCTTCGATGACACGTTCATTGGACTGGATATCGGCGGGACGCCCTTCTGCAATTTTCTGCCCGAAATCAAAGACTGTGACTTGATCACAAATGCTCATCACGACATCCATGTGATGTTCAATCAAAATCACCGTGATACCATGATCTCGAATTTTACGGATGATCTGAATGAGATCGGCAATATCGGGCGCCGTTAATCCCGCCGCCGGCTCATCCAACAATAAGAGTTTAGGATCAAGGGCCAAAGCGCGGCCTATTTCCAATAAACGCTGTTTGCCATAAGGCAGATTGCGCGCCTCCTCATAAGCGAGATTTTCCAATCCAACAAAATGCAGGATGGATAAAGCCCGCGCGCGCGCCTGATGCTCTTCATTCAAAAAGGTTGAACTATGCAAGGCCGTCCCAAAAAAGCCTGCGCTATAGGTATGGTGCAGACCAACCATAACATTTTCAAGCAAGGTTAACTCACCAAACAACTGAACATTTTGGAAGGTCCGCGCAATGCCCTGCAAAGCGATTTCGGGAGAGGTCAGCCCTGCCATCGACCGGCCATTAAATTCGATACTGCCCGCTGTCGGAACATAAATGCCCGTCAACACATTCATCATCGTGCTCTTGCCTGATCCATTAGGGCCGATCAGTCCATGAATTGTGCCTTGGCGAACACGCAGATCAATGTGATCCAGCGCCTTTAAGCCACCAAATTGCATGACAATTTGTTGGGTCGCCAAAAGCGGTTGATCAGGATGTTGAGCCGCCGCAATGGCGGTCCATGCTTTATTCTCATCATAAAGCTCGCCTTGGGCTGAGATCTTGCGAACCCTGTCTGGGAATATCGCCGCACCCAATTGCCGCAAAAATCCAACAATGCCTTCGGGCAAGAAATACACCACGAACAAAATCATCATGCCGAAAATGCTGAGTTTGTAGTCGGTGATTTTTTGCAACATCAAAGAAAACACAAAAAACGCGCTACATAATAAAACCGGCACCACGATCCGGCCGCGATTCTCATGCCCGCGCACGAACATCACAACACCCGCGATCACAGCGATCCCGGCAATCACCGCTGCCGCTATTCTAAACAAGGCGATGTCTGCCAGTAGATTCGGCAGGAACACAATAATCACCGCCCCGATCATCGGGCCTAACCGCGACTTGCGCCCTCCCATCGTCACCGCAAGCAGGAATTGAACGGATAATTCAAAGCTGAAATTATTCGGGGCAATATATTGCTCGGAATAAGCAAATAACGCACCCGCTAATCCCGCCAATCCAGCCGACAAAACGAAGGCGATCACTTTATATTTATAAACGCTCACGCCCATGCAATCAGAGGCAATCGGACTATCGCGCAAGGCTTCAAAGGCGCGCCCATAATGCGACGCCAAAACGCGATTGATCACCAGGATCGTCAACACCAAAGCAAGACCCGTGATATAAAAATACTCAACCTCTTTCATCCGCTTTAACGACATATCGAAAAGCGGAATGAGGTCTGAATAAGGACGCAAATCAACAAAGAGCGGCGTTGAAAATTTAATCCCCAACGGGCCATTGGTCAGATCGACCATTTCATTGATCAAAATTTGCACAATCGTGCCGAAGGCCAAGGTGACCATCGCGAGATAAGGGCCCGTGACGCGCAAAGCAGGCAAAGCGAGGATCACACCAAACAAAGCCGTGACACAAATTGCCAATGGTAAGGCAGCCCAAAATCCGATGTTAAAATGAAAGGCCAGAACCCCGGCGGTATAAGCCCCGATTCCTAATAAGGACGCATGGCCAACCGAAACCTCCCCCGTATAGCCAAACACCACATCCAGACCGAGGGTAACGATTGAGAAAATCGCGATTGTTACCAAAAGATGCAAATAATAAGGGCTTGTGACCACAAAGGGGCAGACAGCAAGAGCGATAAGACCAACAATCCAAGGGAAAGCGCGCATGTTTCTTCAAACCTTCTTGATTGTGGTTTTACCAAACAGGCCCGAAGGGCGCAGCGAAAGAACCAGCAGCAGCAAGACAAGACCCGGCACATCTTTATAACCGGTCGACACATAATAGCCGGTCATAGTTTCCGTAATGCCTAAAATAAGCCCGCCAACCACAACGCCTAAGCCGCTCGACAAGCCACCGATAATCGCCACCGCAAAAGCTTTCAGACCCAAAACAGCACCCATGGTTGCCCCTGTCAGGGTCACTGGAGCCACAAGCACGCCTGCAAAAGCGGCTGTCATCGATGACAGCGCATAAGAAAAGGTGATCACTTGCGACGTATTAATGCCCATCAAACCCGCTGCATCCCGATCACTGGCTGTAGCAACCACAGCCTTGCCCAAAATGGTGCGGCGGTTGAAAAATTCGACGGCCAGCATCATGCCCAATGCGCCAAGCACAATGGCAATTTCCATAGGCTGAATCCTTATCCCGCCCAATGAAAGAGAGGCCTCCGGTAAAGGCGAGGGGAATTTTAACGCATCACGTCCCCAAACATTTTCGGCCACATTTTTGAAAATAATGCCAAGCGCAATCGTGGCCATAATCCATCCGGCTTCGGATTTGGTCTTGATGGCCTGCCGCACGCCCAACCATTCCACAACCGTTCCTTGCAAAGCGCCAAAGGCCAGCACAACGGGCAACATGATCAAATAAGCCGTCATAGCCCCTAAAGACTGTCCGATCAGCACATGAATGGTTGTCAGCCCGACCAAGGCGCCGATCATCAGAGCTTCGCCCTGTCCAAAATTCAGCGTTTTCGATGTGGCAAAGGTCAGCTGATAGCCAAAGGCAATCACGCCATAAATCATTCCCACCGATATACCACTCACCACGAGCTGCATGAATATGGACATGAACGCTCCCTCCTAAGCCTTAAAACTGAACCCAAGGGTCAGCCCGCAAAGAAAGAACCCGCCAATGGCGGGTTCCCCCTGTTTTTTGCCTTACAATCAGGACTTCTTTTTAATCCGGATCACCTTGTCACCTTGGAGATCTTCCGGATGGGCCGGGATCACACGCCCACCCTTTACGAGACCAAAGACCGGAATATTGTCGGTGATGGCTTCATGATCGGATGCTGTAAACGGCTTGTCATAAACGGTGACAACCCCTTCCACCTTTTCATTGAGATTTTCGAGCGCTTCACGAATTTTGCGCCCGTCAGTCCCACCGGCTTGCTTAATCGCAGCAGCGAGCAGATAGACTGAGTCATAGCCTTGTGCTGCCGAAACCGGGGACGGGATCCGATCAACATTATAGGCTTTTTGATAGGCCTCAATAAACGCCTTCCGCTTCGGGGTGGTCGGCATCTGAATGAAGGTTTGCGGCATCAAAGCCCCATCGCCATTCGGTCCAGCGGTATCAATGAAGCTGGCCATGGAGAGCGTCCACGATCCAATCATCGGCACTTTCCAACCCAGCTTCGCCATACCATTGGCAATTTGAGCCAATTCAGGACCAATCGCGTAAGTGAGGATCACATCCGCTCCGGCCTCTTTGGCACGCAGCAACTGTGCGGTCATATCGGTATCACCAATATTGAATTTTTCTGCGACAACAGGGGTCACATTAAATTTTGCCAAAGCCGCCGTTAAGTCGGTGCGGCCCAATTGTCCGTAATTGGTGGAGTCGGCCAAAATCGCTGGCTTTTTGAAGCCCTGACGTTTCACCGCTTCTTCCGCGATCATGCCGCTTTGAATCGTATCATTGGCGGAGGAACGGAAAATATAATTGGCTTTATGCTCAGGCGGCACGAATTGCTTGCTGATCACCGAACCCGTCGCCACATTATTCATGACAGGAATTTCAGCTTCTTGGAAAAAACGTTGGGCGGCCAAAGCCACACCGGTGTTGATAAAACCAACAGCGGCAACAACATTTTCTTTATTGACCAATTCCTGCGCAATTTGCACGCCGAGCTCGTTTTTAGCTTCGTCGTCACGCTCAACAAGCGCAATTTGGCGTCCCAACACGCCGCCTGCCTTGTTAATTTCATCCACTGCGAGTTTGACGCCATCGCGCATACTCACACCCATTGAGGACGAGCCCCCGGTAAAGGGTCCGGTCAATCCGATTTTGATCGGATCTGCTGCAAAGGCCGCACTTGACAACACGACAGCGGCAACTGTCGCTAAAATCCTCAGTTTCATGGTCGCTTCCCTATTTTGGTTGCTGTAAATGATCAGTCTGATTGCTGTAATGAAGAGATAGAACCCTGTAAAGGCACATGCCCTGATCCTCACCCTCAGGATGATCCTCCCCTCAAGATCCTGCTCTCCTTGCAAGATCCTGCGGATCAGCAGTCAGACACAGCCTAACGCTCTTCTTTTATTTTTTGGCATAATGTTCGCCCGTCTCGCATTTGTCCACCCCCCGCCCCTTAAAAGCGCGCACCCAGCGCGATCTTAACGCGGGTTCCAAATTTCAATCGGACAGATTTTTAAAATTGCTGCGGCGCAGCATAAAAGGAGGGGATGATTTGTTAAGTAAATAAAAAAATCAACATCCTGCGCATTCATCTTGCACATTCAAAAGAGGAGCATTTAGTGATTAAATTCGCTCAACTCCAAACCAATAATTCGGCGCTTCTCCAGATAAAATTTGGCATTCAAGGTTGAATAATAAATCAGCTTTTTACCTGAGATGATTTTACTTTCGTAATCATCCCCCAATTTGCCAATCAGCACATCTTCGCTATCGCCTATTTTCAAGCCAAACAGCGCCTCGCAAGCCTGCGGATCAGCGCTGACAAAGCAGCCGACACTGATGACTTTATCGTGTTGATTGAAGGCAACGCTCACACCTGAGGCATAGGTCCATACTGTGCTCGCATGCAGGGCAATGGTTTTATCAGGATGATACATCACACCATTTGATTTGAGCGCCTTCTCATCCAAGACAAGAGCGGGAGCCCCTTGCACATATTCAACCGTCTCACGATCCATCCCCAGTGATAGCGCATGATAGGATGTGGCGATAAAGGATCCATCATCCCAAAACAAAGCCAGAATGACCACACAAGCAGACAGATAGGCGCCAACAAACAACATCGGAAGACGCACCGGCGCGCAGGCCTCCAGCAGATCACTTGGGATCAGGTGCTGAACCGATAGCGGCTTGATAAACAACATTTTTATTTGTTCTCAACAGTCTCTGAAGACGCCTAATCCAGGGTCAGGTCTGACCCTAGAATAAAATCAACCACAAGGCCCCTGCCCGAAAACCCACTTGCTGAACCGTTTGGCCTATGTGTCGCGACCACCCCTGACAAACACTATCCTTCAAAAACAACCCATAATGCCCGCGATCCCCTCACCCCATTGACGCCATCATTTTAAACAGCGTCCCCGATTGGTTGCCCAACACGGTTTTTGATTGCAGCAAAGCGCGTTGCTGGTCGCTCAAATAAATCAGTTGTGAGGCTTTCAGAGCCAAACCCTGCTGCACACCGATGGCTGAGAGTTGCGCTGACGTCAGGCCAGCAAAAGCAACCGGGGCAATGGCGGAAATTTGACTATTGGCAAGACCGCGGACCACCATCGGATCGAAGGCTGCCACTTGCGCCTTGCTCAAAGCGGCCATCTGCGCGGAGCTCAAACCCGCCGCCTGCTTACTGGTTAAAGCAGTGATCTGCGCCGCTGTCGCCCCTTTCAGAGCGGCGGCGGGCAGAGCGGCGAGCTGTGCCGCCGTCAAAGCTTTCCATTGTGCTAAAGGCAAGGAAGCCACTTGTTTAGCCGTATAAGATTTAAGCTGAGCCACGGTTGGCGTGGCAGAAGACGTCGCCGGAGGGTTAGAGGGCTGTGCGCCGGTCGTTTTCAAAGAGGCGGCCAGAGCGGCTGCGCCACTGCTCGACACCACCACATGAACAGCTGGCGCGAGGGGCGAGACGGCAGCAGGCGCTGGTGTGGATTGGCCAGAAACCACACTTTTCGTAGCCGCTAAAGCCCCGCTTTGGGCACCAGAAGCGGTTTGATTGGCGGTCGACTGGTTCGATGTCTGGATCAGATTTGGTGTTACATTGACTGTCATGGGGCCCTCTTGCTTCCTCTGCAGCAAAATTTATGCCGTCCCCCATATCCCATCATGTCCCCATCGCACTCTGATCAGGCGGTATGTCCACTTGAAAAACCACGACTTTTCATCTGGCAATGAATGCGGTATGAAATTTTTCAAGTTTGTAACGGGTACATTCATGATCCACTACCAATTGCATTGCGGGCAAGGCCATGACTTTGACGGCTGGTTTTCTAATAGCGCCAGCTTCGAAAATCAGGTCGAACAAGGCTTAGTGACCTGCCCCTTTTGCTCAGACCGGCAGATTGAACGCGCTTTGATGGCCCCGGCCATTGGCAGAAAATCCAATCAACTTCCTAATGGGGTCCCAGCGCCGATTGACCCTCCTGCGCCAGTGCCAGCCTCCGCCCCCTCTGTGCCGGGCTCGACGGGCTTTGCCTTGCCCACACCCGCCATCGCCCCGCAGGTCATTGAGGCCTTGCAGCATTTGCGCAGTGAGATCGAGAAAAATTGTGATTATGTCGGCAATGACTTTGCCGAAGAGGCTCGCAAAATTCATTATGGGGAACGCGATCCGCGCGGAATCTATGGTGAAACCAGCCTGCACGAAGCCAAAGAGCTGCTGGAAGAAGGCATTGAGATTGCCCCTCTGCCCTTCCTGACCAAAGATCACCACTAAATCCCTGATCGATCTTCAGAATCCTGCTGCTTGTAATGGCCGAATGGCCCGCAGCTTTAACACAGCAAAGTCGTGACAGCATCCATAACAGCAGCTAAGAATGACACATGAGTCTTCGACTGGAGCTTTGAGGGCGTGATGCTGATTTCAAATAAATCCCCCGTTCTCACCACAACGCCCAACCAACGCACAGCGAAGCTTGATCTCACGCTCAATGGGGACGGGACAGAGGGGGGCGCTGAAACAGCCTTTCCTGAGAACACCGCACTGCCCCCAACCCCGTCAGCCTTACAAGCATCCACAGAGCCCCATGCCCTTGAGGGGGCACAACAAAGCGCGGCCCGCGATGCCGATGATAAAATCATCGCCGCATGGTTCAAATTACTGAAACCAAATGCCGGAAAACACACGGATACACTCCACAGCCATCTAAAGGACGATGATCCGGGCCGCGTGCCAGACCCTCTCTATGAGCCAACAAAAGAGCATGTTCCCGATTCGCTTAAAATCATCACCTTCAATGATTTAATGCGCGCTATCGCACCCAAAAAGCCGCATTGGAAACATTATGATGATGTCAGCACTCAATATCAGGTTGGATCACAAGACCGCGATCAAACATAAGCGCCTTGGTTTCTTTTGCCTTCAAACATAAAAATCCAACTGCAAAAATTAACCCACAAAAAAACGGTGCGCCTCAATCAGGAACACCGTTAAGAAGAGTTGTTAAGAAGAGCTGGTTGCGGGGGCAGAATTTGAAACCGCTCACATAAAACCAAGGCAACCGATAAGCCGTCTACAGGCAGTCATGTGCTACGCAGCCCTTTCCCATTTTTTTCCGACTTGTGAAAAGACATACACCGCCAAAGCTGTGCCAATCGGAAAACCAAAGACCGCAATTATCCCATAAAGATAGGACAAAATCCTCCCATAAGATTTACCCTGCCGAGCACCCCGCGCAGCAAAAAAATGCAGCACGATCATTGGAAGAAAAAGACCATAGACAAAAACAAGAAACAGAGGATCATATAAACGTCTGAAGCCAAGAGCCGCAACTATAGTGGCTAAGAGGATCATCACGTAAAATAAGGCGATATGGAACCGCGCAAGCGATCGATTCATGGTCAATCCAGTTAAAAATACTTAAAAAATAAAACAAGAAATTTGGTTGCGGGGGCAGGATTTGAACCTGCGGCCTTCAGGTTATGAGCCCCAAT